>JAYTZE010000579.1:0-1342 GCA_043742385.1 Ilumatobacteraceae bacterium | reverse complement strand
TGCCACCGGGGGCTGTGGTGCCGCCGGTCGTACCGCTGTCACTCCCGCAGGCGGCAAGGATCGCACCGATCAAGGGCGCGCCTAGGCCGAGCATCGTTCCCCGGGAGACGAATGCACGCCTCGAGATCCGCCCCTTGGCGAACGACTCGACGAGGTCTACTTCAACTGGGCTTGCCTGGCGGCGCACGCTGTCAAAAAGCCGGTAGTCCATCAAATTCTCCCCATGGATGCAGGGCCGCTTCGAAGCGGCCGGTGCGCCACGATAGCCATCGGTTGAACGAGGCGTCAATGCTCAATCGCGTAACGGTCGTACCAGGAATGCCCGAACAGCGAGCCTGGTACAGTCGTCCCGGCAGGGGGTATCAATGAACGAGGTGCGCCAACGGGCCGGCGGGCGGTCGGCACGTATGGCAACACGCACAGGTGAGGGCGCCAGGCCGCACGCTCCGGCTTTCATCCGCCGCGAGATTCCTCCCTATGAGTTGTTGGGCGAAGAGGGTCTTGCACTGATCGAGGCCAACGCCGATCGAATTCTGGCCGACGTCGGCATCGAGATTCGCGACGATCCCGAGTCGTTGCAGTTGTTCAAAGACGCAGGCGCGGCAGTCGACGGCATCACGCTTCACTTCGATCCCGGGCACGTCAAGGCGCTGTGCGCAACGGCACCGAGTCAGTTCTCCCAGTTGGCTCGCAACCCGACAAGGTCGGTGGAGATCGGCGGCAACAACGTCGTGCTGGCACCGACCTACGGTTCGCCGTTCGTTCGTGATCTCGCCGGCGGCCGCCGCTATGCGTCGCTCGTCGACTTCCAGAACTTCGTCAAGCTGACCTACGACACTCCATGGTTGCATCACAGCGGGGGCACGGTCTGCGAACCCGTCGATGTGCCGGTGAACAAACGCCACCTCGACATGGTGTACGCCCACCTCCGCTACAGCGACAAGGCCTTCATGGGATCGGTCACGCATCCGTCGCGGGCTGCCGACTCGATCGAGATGGCTCGCATCGCGTTCGGTGCCGACGTGGTCGACAACAACTGCGTGATCATGGGCAATGTCAACGTCAACTCACCGTTGGTGTGGGACTCGACCATGACCGGGGCGTTGAAGACATACGCGGCGGCCAACCAGGCACCTGTCGTCGTGCCGTTCATCCTCGGCGGCGCGATGGGGCCGGTGACTACAGCGGGGGCCGTCGCCCAAGCCCATGCCGAGACCCTGGTCGGCGTGGCGTTGGGTCAGCTGGTACGCCGCGGCTCGCCGGCGATCTACGGCAACTTCTTGTCGTCGATGGCGCTCCGCAGCGGCAGCCCAACGTTCGGTACGCCAGAACCCGCACTCGG
>JAYTZE010000578.1:0-2950 GCA_043742385.1 Ilumatobacteraceae bacterium | reverse complement strand
GCTCCGCGAGCCACCGAGCATGGAGCTGGGGCGGTGCATCGAGGAGGAGCCGACCATCACGCCCGACCTGCCCGAGCGCGAAGTTGCCGAGCGGTTGGCGAGTTACAACATGCTGGCGTTGGGTGTCTGCGACCAGGCGGGACGGTTGCTCGGCGCGATCACCGTCGACGACGTGCTGGACCGCACGTTGCCGACGGGGTGGCGTCAGCGCAGGCGGGTGAGCACAGGTTCGGTTCCGCGATGAAGCGCCGGGAAGATCTGACCACACCCCGGCAGCGCCGGCGGCTGGGTGTGCACTACGACCCCGACGCGTTCGGTCAGTTCAGCGAGAGCGTCGCTCGTTTCATCGGCACCGCACGGTTTCTTGTCTACCAAAGTGTCTTCTGCGTGGTCTGGGTTCTGTGGAACAGCTTTGGCCCGGCAGACGTGCGCTTCGACGAGTGGCAGTTCATCGGCCTCACACTTCTGCTCTCGCTGCAGGCTGCGTATGCCGCGCCGTTGATCCTGCTCGCCCAGAATCGACAGGAAGAACGCGACCGCGTGCAGACCGAACTCGATCGTCGTGTGGCTGAACGAACCCAGGTCGACACCGAGTTCTTGGCCCGCGAGTTGGCTGGTGTGCGACTCGGTCTCAGCGATGTCGCCAGCTCCAGCGAGCTCGAGGATCATCTCGAGCGGATCAGCCGAGCCATCGAGCGGCTGGCCGACCGGGTCGGCGCCATCGAGGCCCGAGCTGAAAAAGCCGAGACCGATTGACCCGAGTGGAGTGTTTCGGGCCCACCCGGTGTGCCCTGAAACACTCCGTCAGGACCTTCGGCCGCGCACGAGTTTCGTCACTGACGATTCGGGAGGGGGGCACGCGAAGGGTACTGGGCAGCGGACGACCTGGCGGCCACCAACTCGACCAGCTCGACTGTGGCTGCTGCAAATTCGGTGGGATGCACCCACGCGCTGATGTGATCGCCCGCCAGTTCGCGCACGTCTGCGCCCAGCGCTTCTGCGAGCGCGCGCTGCTTGCGTGGCCTCACTAGGTGGTCACGTGTCGTGATCAGCGAGGCGGCGGGGATGTCGAGGTCACCCGCCCACGACCTGGCGTCGTAGCGACTGAGCGCCTGACCAGCCTGCACGACGCTCTGCGGATCGTTGCGTCGCATCTCGCCACTGAGCCACGGCACATAGACCTGGAGGGGATGGTTGACGCCGAGCACCCGACGAATGCCGTGCCTGAGCCACCGTTGATACGCGACCGATCGCAGCATCGGGCCAACGATTCTCACAGTCTTCCAGCGAACTCGGTCGAGTCTCGACGAACACCATTCCAGCGCCGTGGCCTCGACGACAATCGCCCGGACGAGGTGCGGGTGGCGCCGCGCCAACAGCATGGCGACCGGCCCGCCCATGGAGTACCCGACGGCGATCACCGGCGCGACTCCTAGTGACTCGAGCAATGCAGCGGCATCGTCGGCAACATCCTCCAACTCAAAGCGCTGCTCCGAGCGCAACCCGCGGCCATGACCGCGGTGATCGGTGGTGATGAACGAACAATTGGCGGCGAGAGCTTCGTACGCCGCGAAGAACTGCAGGTCCCCACTGGCGGTCCATCCATGCAACAGGAGTGCGATCGGTGCATCGGGATCGGCATGCCGGTGGAAGCGATAGAAGAGCTCGCCGCGATCTGGGACGACCACGGTATGACCGTCGGGCAGCCAGGGGACCAAGGAGAAAGTCGGCGCGTCACTCACACAGGAAACGGTATCGGCACGTCCGGCTACCAGGCCGACGATCGAGCAACACCGGTGAACTCCTGCAAGCGCACGCCCAGCGCAACGACGCGCCGAAGCAGCGCCGCCGGGTGGAGCTCCGGTGCGCCTACAAGGTGAACGCCGGGTTCCACCGTGCCGGCGATGCAGGCTTCGATACACGCAGTAGCGACCACGGCGGCCAGATCACTCGTTGGGCCTGACGCGCCGGCGATCACAGTCAACCGAGCGCCATCGGCGGCTGCGCCGCGCACTTCGACGCGTACGGCACCGATGTCGCCTGCGGCGTGTGGAGGAGTCAACATCGGCAACCTCGCTGTCAAGCGGTCGCGCCGCGTGCCAGAGACCCGCGCGCTGATCCGCGACACCGTCGGGAAGATTCGCTGCAGCAGGAACGGGTCGGGCAACGCGGCGCGGTAGCAGTCCCGTGCGCCGATCGGCTCAGGAAACCAGTCAAGCTCACGTCCGCTTCCTCCCGGTCGCTCGATCCAAACACCGTCGTGCCACCCGATTGCTGTTTCGCCAAGCGCATCGTGGTGCTGAACGGCGCACGCAGGACCGGCCGTGCCATGCGTGGCGACGTGGATCTCTTCGGCGACATGCAATTGCCGCCAGAGGTGATCGGCGAGGAGGCCCGATAAGCCAGGACTCATGGCCGCGCCGACGATCATCACGGCACCGCTGCGACGAGCGCGTTCGTCGAGATCGACGAGTGCGCGCACGTCGGCGATGTCGGCGGACATCGACACCACCGATACTCCGGTGACGAGGTACTCCGCCGCCAACTGGGCGTGCGGGTGGGGATGCGACAGGGCGACGACATCAGTGACCGCCAGATCTGCGGCATGACCAACCGCTACGGCACCCCGCTGTAGACCCGACACCATCGGATCGAAGATCGCCACCCTCGTTCCCTGACGCAGCAGGTGGGATCCGATGCGGCGTCCCGTGACGCCGTATCCGACCAAACCAACGATCGGCTCAACCGAATCGTGACGCGTCATGACGTGGGCAGTTTGAGCTCGCGCCAACCGCCCTCTTGCGGGGGGATGCCGCCCTTGCCGCGCACCCGCAGCACGGCAGCCACCGCGCCGGCAAGAGAGAGGGCCACAAAGGCTCGACGCAGTGCTTTCACCGTGGGGCTAGCTGGAATCGAACCAGCGACCTTCACATTATCAGTGTGACGCTCT
>JAYTZE010000577.1:0-2953 GCA_043742385.1 Ilumatobacteraceae bacterium | reverse complement strand
TTCAACCGCCGCAGATCCTCCACCGCTGCCTTGAGCACACCCCAATCAGCACACCCCACATCGACCGCCGCCACCCGCCCAACCAGGCACTGCACCTCGTCCAACTTCATCACCCCACTATGCCAAAGGGGTGTTACACAGTTAGTCGGCCGCAACCATCACGACGATCTTGCCGACGTGTTGCTTGGTCAGAAATAGACGCTGAGCAGCGGCAATGTCCTTCAAAAGAAATGTTGCAGCGACGACCGGACGAATCTCACCTCGCTCGATGTGGCCGACGAGATCGGTGAAGACGTGGGGGTCCAGCACGGTGCAGCCGAGCAGGGTCAGATCGTTCAGGTAGAGCACCCGCAGATCGAGCTCGACCCACGGACCGCCGATGGCGCCGCTCGTCGCGTAGCGCCCGCCGGGTCGAAGCACCGCAAGAAGTTGCGACCACGCCGGGCCACCAACCACGTCGATCACAACGTCGACCGACTTGCGGCCGAGTGCCTTCGACAGGTCGCTGTCGCGGGGCAGCACGATGTCTGCGCCGAGCTCTTTCACCTCGTCGTGCTTGGCCGAAGCGGCGAGGGCGATCACGCGAGCCCCGCGCCGCTTCGCAAGTTGCACCGCGGCCGAACCCACTCCACCCGACGCCCCTGTGACCGCCACCGTTTCCCCTGCAACAACCCGAGCCCGCGACAGCATGTTCTCGGCTGCCGAGTACGAGCACGGAATCGATGCCAGCTGCACGTCGCTCCACGCGCAGTCGACGCGCA
Source organism: Ilumatobacteraceae bacterium (assembly GCA_043742385.1). Classification (GTDB taxonomy): domain Bacteria; phylum Actinomycetota; class Acidimicrobiia; order Acidimicrobiales; family Ilumatobacteraceae; genus JAENVT01. The sequence continues at coordinate 2,192 of JAYTZE010000577.1, read as the reverse complement.
TCGCGTGGCGTGACGGAACGACGGCGTATTCGGCGAACGCGCCATCTACCTCGGATCCGAAGTACACAGCGCGAGCCTGCGGATCGGTCGGGTCGCGGAACACCGGCTCGACGATGATCCGCTCACCAACGCGTCCGGCGTCGACACCGGAACCGACCGACACGATGCGACCGCACGCGTCCGCACCTTGGATCCGCGGGAAGGTGGGAACGTCGCCGCTCCAGCTGATGTCGGCACGCCGACTTGGAACCACCGGCTCAGTGTCGCCCGGCCTGTCGGCGACGAGGTCAGGCGAGTACCACCCGATTCGCGTATTGATGTCGGTGTTGTTCACTGCCGCCGCTGCGACCTTCACGAGCACGTACCCCGGTGCGGGTTGGGGAATGACGACGTCGTCGCGCAGTTCGAGCCGGTCGAAGCCGCCATGCCCGGTCAGCAGGACCGCTCGCATCGTCGGCGGCGTGATGGTCGTCACCCACCACTGCTATCACGTTGCGAACCACGTCGCGGTGGTCGGAGGTGGCATGCTGGCCGAGATGACGGAGCTGATCGGTACCTGGACTACGACGCCCATCACCGGCGTGTTCGGCGCCGAGCTCACCGGAGCCCGAGTTCGCGACGGTGTCGATCCGGCGTGGCTCTCGTCGCTACTCGAGGATCATCGGCTGTTGGTGCTGCGCGACCAGTATCTCACCCATGCCGAGCAGGTCGGGCTGGCCCGAGCGCTGGGCGAACCAACTCCCGCGCACCCGGTAATTCCGGGTCATCCCGACTTCCCCGAGATCCTCGAACAGGACGGCGCAAAGGGGGGCCGCAACGCCCGCTGGCACACCGACGTCACGTTCGTGCCCACGCCGCCGGCCGCATCAGTTCTGGTCGGTGACTCGACGCCTGTGTCGGGCGGCGACACGATGTTCGCCGACACCCGCACCGCCTACGAGCGGTTGGCGGCACCGCTGCGCAAGATGGTCGATGAGCTGGAAGCCGTGCATCGCATCTCGCCGCTTGCGTATTGGGGCGAGCCGTTCGACTCTGCGTTGAATCGTGACGACGCCCAACAACTGCTCGACGATTCGGCGAAGGTGCCACCCGTCATCCATCCCGTCGTGCGCGTTCACCCGACCACCGGCCGCCCAAACCTGTTCGTCAACCCCGGCTTCACCACGCACATCGTCGGCTGGTCACGCATCGAGAGCGATGGTTTGCTCGGCATGCTCTACGAGCACATGACCCAACCCGAGTTCGTACTGCGCCATCGATGGCGCGACGGCGATGTGGTGATCTGGGACAACCGGGCAACCATGCATTACGCCGTCGACGACTACGGCACGACCGAGCGACGAGTGCGACGCGTGACGATCCGTGGCGCCCTCCCCGTTGGCCCCACGGGTGTGGAGAGTCGCATCGCCGCCGATCCGTTGATCGCCATTCGCTGACGAGGCGCCCGGCCCTATGCGAACGCGCAGAACTCGTTGCCTTCGGGATCGGCCATGACCCACCAGTGGATCTCGTCGTCCTTGGGTCGCAGCAACGTCGCGCCAGCGGCGACGAGGCCGTCGATGGTGGTGTCGACCAGCCGCACGTCCCAATGCACACGGTTCTTCACCGTCTTCGGTTCGGGCACGTGGTGGAACACCCAGAAGGTGTAGGGGAAACCGGCAGCGCCCTCGATCCACACATACGGAACACCGTCTCGGCTGCCGACTGTGCCGCCCGTGCGCTCGGCCCACCACCCGGCGATCGCGGGAGGGTCGACCGCGTCGACCACCAACTCGAATGGGCCCAGCGCCGTGGGGGCGGCGGGGTGAGGCGCGAACACACACACAGGCACACCGTCGGGATCGTTGAGGATGTGCCATTCGAGGTCGTCGTCCTTGGCGCGTTCTACTGTGCCGCCGGCGGTCAACAGTGGAGCCGGGTCGCCGTCGGCGACGCGGATATCGACGTGTACGCGGCTCTTGCCCGTGATCGGTTCGGGCACGTCGAGGATCCAGACGACACGATTCTTCTCACCACCCGCAGGGGGGTCGAGGCTGAACCCGGCGCCGTCATGGTCATTGATCGGTTGATCGAGCGCAGCGCTCCAGAACGCGGCGACCGCTGCGGGACGACCATCGCCGGCTGTCACGTCGATGCACAGATCCTTGAAGGAAACATCGGGCATGCGAGCGAGGGTAGTCGTTGCTCCAGGC
>JAYTZE010000576.1:0-1349 GCA_043742385.1 Ilumatobacteraceae bacterium | reverse complement strand
GCCTGCTGGCGACGGCCGATCCCGCTGTCAGTCTCGTGTCGGCCATGCATCCGGCCGTCGTCGGGTTCTGGCTGTGCAACCCGGATCCATCGCAGCCGGAGTGGGAGGCCCAACGCCAAGCCGTCTTGGCCAGCGCCGCTGCGGGTGAACAGTGGGGCACGATCACTTCCGAGCCCGGCAGCGGTGGCGATATCGCCCGCACTCGGGCGAAGGCGGCACCTACCAACGACGTCTCGTTCATGGTGGGGCGTTCGTACGCAGTGACCGGCGACAAGCACTTCGGAAGCGGCTCCGGTATCGCCGATCGCATGGTCACGACGGCGATTCCCGACGGCGAGGACGAGCCGGCCATATTTGCACTCGACGCCAGCGACCGGCGGTGGGATGGCTCGGGCGGATGGACACTGCTCGCAGAATGGGATGGCGTCGGCATGATGGCCACGCAAAGTCACGCGATGCGCCTCGAGCGCGCTCCTGGCGTTCGGCTGGCTCACCATGGCCCGTTGAGCGACCTCACATCGGGTGCCGGCGCGTTGATCGCCACGTTGTTCACCGCCTCGATCCTGGGCGTGCTCGACGAAGCGATTGCGGTCGCCAAGCTGCAGCTGCGGCCGAAAGCGGCGGGTATGCGAGCGTACGAACAGGTCGAGTGGACCCGCGCGGTGAGCGATCACTGGCTTGCGGTACAGGCCTACGAAGGATCGCTGCGAATGATCGAAGCTGCGGACCCGTCAGCACGGTTTGCTGCCTTGTGTGCGAAGGAGACCGTCGCCGAGTTGGCCGAGGCAACCGTCGGGCGTCTCGCGCGAGTGGTTGGTGGCGGCACGTTCTCGCGTCGCAGTCCGTTCTCTCACTGGTACGAAGACGTCAGGGCGTTGGGCTTTCTCCGTCCACCGTGGGGGCTCGCCTACGACAACCTGTTCGCGCTCTCCTTCGACTGAGCCGCGCCATGGCGAACGCATCGACCGTGGACACCGACTCGGCTGCGTCGTAGATGTCGGGAGCTGTTAGGTGCGGCAGAAACGTCAAGGAAGATAGTCGTCCCACAGGTCGGTGCTGAGGTACTTCATGCCCGAGTCGGCCAGCACGATCGCCACGGTCTGACCGGCATGGCGATGGTGAAGAAGCCGTTCGGCGGCGGCGAGGCACGCGCCTGCGGAAAACCCGGCGACGATGCCCTCACGCCGGGCAAGACGGCGTGCGCCGTCAATGGCGTCGTCGTCGCTGACGGCCAGATAGCCGTCGACGAGGGCCGGTTCGATGAGCGGCAGCACCGCCATCGAATAACCGCCACCTTGAATTCGGTGTGACGGCTCGACGAGCGGCTCGCCGGCAAGCACGGCGGCGCC
>JAYTZE010000575.1:0-5840 GCA_043742385.1 Ilumatobacteraceae bacterium | reverse complement strand
GCGCTCACTACTTCGACCTCACCGAAGACGTCGACTCGACGCGTGTCGTCAAGAGCCTGGCCATCGACGCCACGTCGGCGTTGGTACCGCAGTGCGGGCTGGCGCCGGGTTTCGTCTCCATCGCTGCGGCCGAACTGGCGAGATCGTTCGACGACATCCGGTCGATTTCGATGCGTGTGGGCGCCCTGCCGCAGTTCCCGACCAACGCTTTCAAGTACAACCTCACGTGGTCGACCGATGGGCTGATCAACGAGTACCTCAATCCGTGCGAGGCAATCGTCGATGGCAAGATGCTCGAGGTGCTGCCGATGGAGGAACTCGAGGCATTCTCGCTTGACGGTGTCGACTACGAAGCGTTCAACACCTCGGGCGGACTAGGCACGTTGTGCGAGACATTGCTCGGCGAGGTCGAGACTCTCAACTACAAAACTGTTCGATATCCGGGCCACCGCGACGCCATCAAGATGCTGATCACCGACCTGCGACTGTCACGACGACGTGATCTTTTGAAGGAGCTGCTGGAAGCAGCAATTCCGATCACGTATCAAGACGTCGTACTGATCTTCGTGACGGCATCGGGTACCCGCAACGGTCTGCTGATGCAAGAGACGTTCGCGCGGAAGGTCTACGCGTCGGAGGTCAACGGCGCACGACTCTCGGCGATTCAGCTGACCACCGCCGCTGGGATCTGCACGATGGCCGACCTGATGCGCGAGGGCAAGCTGCCGCAACAAGGATTCGTGCGGCAAGAACAGTGCGAACTCAGCGATTTCCTCGCCAACCGCTTCGGGTCGCTGTACCTGCGCGGCAAGGAAGTCACCGCCTAACGGCGACGGCGCAGCACCTCGGCGGTGATCGCCGGGACCACGTGGTGCAGGTCGCCGATCACGGCGTAGTCGGCCTTCGTCACCATGTTGGCTTCGGGGTCGATGTTGATGGCCAGGATCTTCTTTGACGCCATCGCACCGACCCAATGTTGGATCGCGCCGGAGATGCCGCAGGCGATGTAGATGTCGGGGGCGATGCGAGTGCCGGTCTGACCGACCTGATCGGTGTGGTTGCGCCAGCCGTTGTTGGTGACGGCACGACTGCATCCGACGACGCCGCCAAGCGCTGCGGCGAGTTCCTGCAACGGCGCAAACCCATCGGCCGAACCTACGCCTCGCCCGCCACTGACGACCACCGGTGCAGTTGCCAGGGTGACGCCCGCGGCGCGCTCGACACGATCCCGAATCACCGTGCGCCCGACGATCGGATCCAGGTCGACAGCCAGTAGCGATGCCGTAGCGGTAACCGGCGACTCAACCGCTGGAAAGGCGTGATGAGCGGTGGTCACCAGTCGGACCGGGGCGTCAAGACTGCAACGCTCCAACAGCGACCCACCCCACCGAACGCGGACCAACTCACTCTCGCCGAATTCCACGACGTTGGCGACCATCGGCAGATCCAGCCGTGCGGCCGCATGGGCCATCACCTCGTTGCCGCGATCGGTCCCCGTCGCCAGCACCATCGACGGGCTCAACGCCGTCACGGCCTGGGCAACAACATCGCCCCACGCTTCAGGCCCGTAGTCGCCGAGCAGATCGTGATGGACCTGATGAACTGTGGCCGCGCCGAACACACCGATCTGTTCGACGAGACCATCGGCGGCCTGGCCAATGGTCAGAGCATGCACTTCGCCGAGCGCGCGGGCAGCGGCGAGCGCCTCCCAGGCAGCTGGTGACATCGTGCCGCGATCGTGTTCGACGACAACGAGAATCACTTCAGCACGCCGATCTCTTCGAGCATGTCGACCACCGCGGAAGCAGCGTCGGGGCCCGTTCCCAGGATCACTGTGGCGCTGACTTGTTCGGCGGCCGGCAGCAGTGTGATCATCTGCTGGCCACCCGGTTCACCGACCGGTGCGACCTGGGCGACATCGACCTTCTTCGATGCCAGCCGACCTTTCAATGTCGGATAGCGAGGCAGGTTGATGCCCTCCTTCACGCCCAGCACGGCCGGCATCGGCACGTCGTAGACCTCGACGCCGACATCGGCTTCGCGACGAGCCTGCAGCCTGTCGCCCTGCACATCGATGCCCTTGATGCCATTGACGATCGGGCGGCCCAGCGCGTGGGCAACGCGGACACCGACCTGGAAACCGCCGGAATCGGCCGACTCGTTTCCGAACAGGATCAGGTCGAAGGCACCATCTGCGGATTCGATGTCGGCGATCGCCGCTGCGATTGCGGCGGCCGTTCGCTGCGGGTCCCAATCGGGACCGCCGATCGGCAACAGCACCGCCTTGGCGACACCGAGGCTGGCGGCGTATCGCAACTGCTCGTCGGCCTCTGCGGGACCGAGCGTCAACACCGTGGCCTCCCCACCGTGCTTTTCGACCAACTGCACAGCTTCTTCGACCGCGCATTCCTCGTGGGGGCTCATCGTGAACCCGAGGAACGCCGTGTCGATGGCCTGCCCGTCGGCGGTGATGTTGATGCGCGCGCCCGGGGCGGGCACGCGCTTCACGCACACCAGGATCCTCATGACTTCATGCGGGAGTCGTCGGGGTCGAACAGTGGCGTGGCACCGGCGCGCTCGACGGTGACGGGATACAGCTCGTTCATGTACATCACTTGCAGCTTGCCACCCTCCACGGCGTGATCGGGAGGGAGGTACGCGAGCAGGAGGTACTTGCCGACCGAGGGTCCTGCGCCGGCCGTGGTGACACGCGAGACGCGACCCTTGGCGTCGAGAATTCGCTCGCCATCCATCGTCAGGATGGGCTCGTTGCCGCCCGTCGGAAAGCGGTCGTATCCGGCGGCGCATTGCTGTGAATCCATCGAGAGCGTGCACATGATCGCGGCAGGCTTCTCGTCGCGGGCCTTCATGTACGCCTCTTTGCCCATGAAGCCGGCCGACTTCACCTTCGGTCGCGCCAAGCCGGCCTCGACCGGGTTGTACTCGCTCTCCAGTTCGGCGCCCATCAGGCGATAGCCCTTCTCGATGCGACCGGTGACGGCATAGACACCGATACCGACGGGGATGATCTCGAACTCCTTGCCGGCTTCGGCAATCGTGTCCCACAGCCGCAGGCCATGCTCCATGTTGGTGTAGATCTCCCAGCCGTTCTCGCCGACGTACGAGATGCGGAACATGATGCACGGCACACCGTCGATCAGCACCTCGCGCACGGCACCGTACGGGAATCCGGCTTGCGACACGTCGTACGGCTTCGACTGATCGGTGACGACTTTGGCCAGCGTCTTTTCGGCATTCGGGCCCCACACACCGAGGGTGCAGATCCCCTGCGACCGGTCGGTGAATGTAACCGAACCATCGGTCGGCATGTACCTGCGGAACCAGTAGTTGTCCCGCCCACCGTCGAATGCGCCGGTGATGATCCGGAAGTGATCGGTGCCGAGGCGTTGGATGGTGAGGTCGCCGCGGAAACCGCCGTGCTGGGTGAGCAGTGGCGTGTACACGCTGCGACCGACCGCGACGTCGACGTTGTTCACGCACATGTATTGCAGGTACGCCATCGCACCCGGCCCGGTGATGTCGAACTCGTTGAACGCGGTGAGGTCGACCATGCCGACGCTCTCGCGCATCTGCAGGTGCTCGGCGTTGGTGATGGGACTCCACCAGCGGGCATCCCACTCGTGCTCACGCGGCTTGCACGAGTCGGGGAACTTGGCCTGGAGCTTGGCGTTGCTCTCGAACCACTGCGGCCGCTCCCAACCGCGAGCGTCGAAGAACACGGCACCCAGCGCCTCTTCACGCGCATAGAACGGGCTGCGGCGCATGCCACGCTGGCTGGCCCACTGCTCACGCGGATGCACGATCCCGTACGTCTTGTTGAAGTGCTCGGCACAGCGGGCGAGGATGTGGTGCTCGGTCTTTTCGTGCGGGTAGAAGCGGCTGATGTCGGTGCTGTGCGGGTCGCACAGGTGCGGGTAGCCGTACGTCATCCACTCGGCCACGATCTGGGCGATGCCGGGGCCTTCCTTGATCCACACCGCAGCTGCGCTCCACAGGTTGCGCACTTCGACGGTCTCGCCGAGCACCGGGTTGGCGTCGGGTGTCAGGCTCAGCAGTCCGTTGATCGCGTAACGAATCTCGGCTTCACCCAACATGTCCATGAGATCGATCGCCTCTTCGAACTGCTGGTCGAAATCGTCGGCCGTGAACGGCAACTCGGTGGGCGACAGTGCCGATTCCTCGTTGGATGGGATGTCGTCGGGGTGCATGAAGATGGGACGGTGGGCGTATGAGCCGACCTCCATCGAGCCGGCGGTCTGGCGCTCGTAGCAGAACGTGTCCATGTCGCGCACGATCGGGTAGGCGACCTCTTGGCCACTCTGCTGCAGGATGTCGATCGGGCCGACGTCGGCCATCTGGTGCACCGCTGGCGTGAGGGGGATGTTGGCGCCGGCCATCTTGGCGATGCGCGGGCTCCACACGCCGCAGGCGATTGCGACGTACTCGGCCTCGATGCGACCCTTGTTGGTCACGACCGCCGTCACCTTCGGTCCGCCGGGGCCATCCTCGGTCTCGATGTCGAGCACCTCGGTGTTGGCGAACACCTGCAGAGCTCCCGCCTCGACGGCCTCGTTGCGCATCTGCGTGCCGGTCTCCAGCGAGTCGACACACGACACGCTGGGTGTGTAGAAACCGCCGAGCAAGATCTTCTCGTTGATGAACGGCACGAGCTCTTTGATCTCGGCCGGCGTCAGCAGGCGGCTGTCGATTCCCCATGCCTTTGCCGACGTCATGCGGCGCTTGAACTCCTCGAGACGCTCGGGCTTGCGCGCCACCTCGATGCCGCCCGAAGTGTTGTTCAGCCCGTGGTCGATGTACTGCTGCTGGCTCTCGAGGGTGAGGAACGCCATCTCTTTGTTGTGATCGGTCGGAAAGATGAAGTTGGATGCGTGCCCGGTGGAGCCGCCTGGGTTGGGCAGCGGGCCCTTGTCGATCAGCACCATGTCGGTCCAGCCCAGACGGCTGAGGTGGCCGACCAGGCAGTTGCCGACGATGCCGGCACCGATGATCACGCACTTCGCCTTCGTGGGCACCGTCTGTGCCGCTGAGCTTTGGCCAGTTGTGTCTGTGCTCGCTGTGTCTGGGCTCGCTGCGTCTGGGCTCGCTGCGTCTGGCATGTCCGACTCCTCGAAGGCTTGTCATCACGGTGATTGTGATATATCTTTCCGATATCACCACCGTATCACTCAGCGAGCAGGCGTTTCAAGCGATCCGCCGGATGATTGTCACGCTCGAGCTCGCCCCTGGCGCGGTCGTGCGCGACGACTCGTTGCAGCAGCAGCTCGGCCTCGGGCGCACGCCCATTCGTGAAGCCCTCCAACGGCTCGTGCGCGATCAGTTCGTCACGATCATCCCCCGCCGCGGCATGTACGTTTCGAGCATCGACGTGTCTGAACTGTCGACGCTGTACGAGACACGGGCGATCCTCGAGCCGTACGTGATGCGCTTGGCATGCGCACGTGGGCGTGCGGCCGACTGGGATGCGATGGCTGCCGCGCTCGCCCGGGCCACCAGCGATAGTTCGCCCACCCAGTTGTTGGAAATCGATCGCGAATGTCGCGAGATCGTGTGGGCCGCAGCGGGCAACCGTTTCCTCACCGAGACCCTCGACATGCTGTACGCCCAGAGCGATCGCTTGTGGCACCTGTACCTCTCCGATGTCGCTGCACTCGATCACGTGATCGACGAACACCGCGCCATCCACGCCGCCCTGGTCGGCGGCGACGGAGAGCGGGCCGCAGCCTTGATCGAGTCGCACATGCGCGCCTTCAACGACAAGATCGGCGATGCAGTACGCCGCCGCCTGGCATCCCCCCTCG
>JAYTZE010000574.1:0-2965 GCA_043742385.1 Ilumatobacteraceae bacterium | reverse complement strand
GACATCTTCTTCACGACCGTCGCCTACCCGATCAAGAACACCGGGTACTACGAGAAGGTGAAGAAGAAGCTGATCTTCTCCTCCGACTGGAACAACTCCTCGGATCGCGAGTTGCGTGTCGCCGGCCAGCACAGCCGTGCGTACTACAAATATGCCGACTCGTGGCTTGTCAACGCCGTCGATGCCCATCGACTGGTCGACAAGGATCCGGGCGCGTCGGCGGCCAAGGCCGATGCGGCCGAGCAGGCGCGACTCGGCCTGTTGGCGTGTGCCGACGAGGTGGATGTCTGAGCCAGGCCGGATCCCAGTCGCCGTTCGATGCCCTGGCGGCCGACTACGACGACACCTTCACCGGTAGCTCCATCGGCACGACGATGCGCAACGCCGTGTCGCGACGGATGGCGGAGTTGTGGCCACCGGGTAGCCGCGTCGTGGAGCTCAACTGCGGCACCGGAGTCGATGCTGTCTGGTTGCAGAACCACGGCGTGCATGTCGTGGCCACCGACGCCGCCGCCGAGATGGTTGCCGTTGCCCGCCGGAGCGGCGTTGACGCACGGCAGATGCGGGCTGAATCGCTCGTCGAGCTGGCTGTGGCCGGGCCCTTCGATGGGGCGCTGTCGAACTTCGGCGGATTGAACTGTGTGACCAATCTCGACGCGGTCGTCGACGGGTTGGCCGCATGCGTGCGTCCCGGGGGCACTGTGCTGTTGTGCGTCATGGGTCCGGTCGTGCCGTGGGAATGGATGTGGTACCTCGCGCACGGTCAACCGCGCAAGGCCTTCCGCCGGTTCGCTCGCTTCACCGTGTGGCGTGGCATGCAGATCCGGTATCCGTCGATTCGAGCGATGCGCCGGCGACTGGCCCCCTCATTCGACGTCGACAGGGTGTGGGCGCTCGGCGTGCTGATCCCGCCCTCGTATGCCGAACCGTGGGCCCGGCGCCATCCACGAATCCTGTCATCGCTTGCCAGCGCCGAACGCCGGATCGAGCGATGGCCGGGTGTTGCACAGCTCGCTGACCACTACGTGCTCGAGGTCACCCGCCGATGATCCAGCTGGCTTGCCCGAAGTGTCGGGCGCCACTCGCCGGCGCACACCACGACGGTGTGACATGTGGTTCGTGCGGCGAGACATATCCGACGACCGATGGTATTCATCGTTTTCTCCCCGCCGACCGGTTGGTCCACTATCAGCCCTTCCTGCGCGACTACACCACGGTGAGACTGGCCGAGGGCCGGGGAAGCGGCGACGTCGGGTACTTCCGTCGGCTCCCCGAGCCGACACCTGGTGGGCCGATCGAGTGGCAATGGAACCTTCGCCAGCGAACCTGGTCGACGGTTCGGGACCGGGTGTTGCCCGCAGCCCGGCAGGCAACCGGTCGAGGCCGAGTGGTGGTCGATGTCGGTGCCGGTGTCGGTTGGCTCTCGAATCGCCTTCACGAACTCGGCCACGTGCCGCTCGCGGTCGATGTCACGGTCGACGCCGACGACGGCTTGGGCGCGGCCCGTCACTACGGGCCGCCATGGCAGCGCTACCAGGCCGAGATGGATGCCCTTCCGTTCGCCGATGCGCAGGTCGACGTGGTGGTGTTCAACGCCAGCCTGCACTATTCAACCGACTACGTGCGCACGATCCGTGAGGCGTTGCGAGTGTTGCGACCCGATGGACGAGTCGTGATCATGGATTCGCCGGTCTACCGCCACGACAAGTCGGGCCGACAGATGGTGGCCGAACGGCATGCCGATTTCGAGCGGCGATTCGGCACTCGCTCCGACAGCATTGCCTCGATCGAGTACCTGACCGACTCGATGCTCGACGCCATCGGGCGTCAGCTCGACATGCGTTGGGCGCGCCATCGCACTTGGTACGGATGGCGGTGGGCGATGCGACCGTGGAAGGCGCGGCTGTGGCGGCGGCGCGAGCCGAGTCGCTTCGTTGTGCTCGTCGGGACCCGCAACGTTCTACGATGAATGCATGACGAGCAGCACCGTGCAATTCACCCGGATGGCCGATGGCACCCGCGACGAGTACCAGTACTTGCATGGTCTGGAGCGTGAGTACATCTCCGAGCTCCCGAGTCGCCTGATCGAAGCCCTGCGCCGCCTCGACGATGGCCTGGAGGGTTACAAGGTCAGCCGGTACCAGCACTCCTTGCAAACCGCGACGCGAGCACTGCGCGACGGGGCCGACATCGAGATGATTGTCGCCGCGTTGCTGCATGACATCGGCGACGATCTCTCGCCCGAAAATCACTCGCAGGTCGCGGCATCGATCATCCGGCCCTACGTACGCGCCGAGGTGACCTGGGTGGTCAACATGCACGGCATCTTTCAGATGAAGTATTACGCCCATCACATCGACCTTGATCCCGACCTGCGCGAGGCCTACCGTGATCATCGCTGGTTCGACAGTTGCGACAAGTTCTGCGAGCGCTGGGATCAGGAGTCGTTCGACCCTGACTACCCGACCGAACCGATCGAGACCTTCGAGCCGATGCTGCGCGAGATCTTCAGCCGTCGCCCGTTCGACCCGGCCATCGTCGACGACATCGACGCACCGCACACAGCGCGAATGTGAGCGCTGCCTGAGCTAAGGAATCAGCCGCCGAACGGTGCTGAGCATGCCCTTCGGCGGGATCGGACCGAGGCGCACGACATCGCCTGGCCTCGGGGCGTGGATCCAATGCGTGGCGTCGACCGCAATGCCGACGTGGGTGATGGCGCCGGTTGGGTTGTGGGGAGCCATGAAGACCAGATCACCCGCCTTGATTGGCTCGCTCCAGATGTCGACGACCTTGCCCAAGGTGGCCTGGGAAGCGGCGTGATGGATCGTGACGATGCCAACCTGGGCGTACGCGGCCTTGACCAGGCCGGAGCAATCGAAGGTGTTCGGGCCGGCTGTGAAGAAGCGATATGGCTTGCCCAACTGGGCATAGGCATAGGCGACGATGACACCGGCAGGCCCGC
>JAYTZE010000573.1:0-1356 GCA_043742385.1 Ilumatobacteraceae bacterium | reverse complement strand
GAACAATGACGCTCGACCACAGGGACGGTTCGGCGGGGCTCAGAAGCCTTCGCGGCGCGGTAGGCGCGACCCTGCTCTTCACCGCGCTCACGCTGCTTGGCCTCGGCATCGGTTGGGCCTGGCTTTTCCAACGTACCTCGCAGAGTTCTGCCGTCGAAGACGCCGGTCGGTACGGTGAGCTCAGCGGTCGTGCCGCGCTGGCCCCATTCATCACTGATGATCTGCTCACCGGCAGCAAAGAGGCACTCGACAAGGTGCGCATCGCCGGTGAAGCGTTGATCAACGAAGGTGGCGCAGCTCACGTAAAGGTCTGGTCGGTCGAGGGTCAGGTGCTGTGGGCCGACGAGGACGAACTCATCGGGCGAACGTTCGAGTTCGAAGAGGACGAGAAAGAACTGCTCGACGGTGAAGGGATGATCGCAACCCTCAGCGCTCTCGACAAGGACGAGAACCAGTTCGAGATCGCGGCCGGCGAAACCAGCCTGCTGCAGGTCTATTTTGGGTGGAAGACCAGTTCCGGCACCCCGATGGTCGTCGAGACCTACTACCCGGTCAGTCTGGTCGACTCCCGGGCCTCCGACCAGCGTCGTAGTTTCCTGCCGCTGCTACTCGGCGGTCTCGGTTTGTTGTTTGTCGCCCAGCTCCCACTCGCTCGGGCATTGGTGCATCGGCTGAAGAAGTTGCAGACCGAACGCGAACAGCTCCTCGAGCGGGTGATCACGTCGAGCGATATCGAGCGTCGTCGGATCGCCGCCGAAGTGCACGACGGTGCCGTACAAGAGTTGATCGGGATCACGTTCAGCTTGTCGGCCGCCGCCGACGAATCGCCCGCACCAATGAGCGATCGCCTCGGTGGACTGGCCGTCGCGACGCGGCACACCGTTCGCAGCCTGCGGTCGCTGCTGAACAGCATCTATCCCGTCGAGGTGCCCGACAACGGATGGGCGGCCGGCCTCGATCCAATCATCGGTGCCTTGCGAGAACGTGGTGTCGAGGTCAATCTGAAGGTGCCCGAGATCCGCTTGTCACCCGCCAACGAGTTGCTGTTGTTGCGGGTCGGTCGGGAGGCGCTGCGAAACGTCGACGCCCACGCCTGCGCCACGCAGGTCAACATCGCGATGACCAAGACCGGCGGCGCGGTGAAATTGCTCGTCGCCGACAACGGGGTCGGCTTCGACAACGAAATGGCAGAGACGCAACGACAGGTGGGCCACCTTGGTCTGCAGCTCCTGCGCGATCTGGCGCAAGACATGGGTGCGGTTCTTGTAGTCGACTCCACGCCGGGGTCAGGCACTACCGTGCATCTCGAGTTGGAGGAGAATCGATGATTCGCATCGTGTTGGCGGACGACCACTC
>JAYTZE010000572.1:0-1356 GCA_043742385.1 Ilumatobacteraceae bacterium | reverse complement strand
TGCGACGTAACGAACTCGCCCGCCACTATCACTGGAAACAGCACAACCAACTGGTGCCACTCAACATCAGCAAACGACAAATCTAAGACAGTCGAATTAGCAGCCTGTTGAAAAAGGGAGGGCGAGGCTCCTGCCGAGCCGTGCGTGTGTGGAAAGTCGCTTGTTTCTTGCGGCTCGGCAGGAGCCTCGCCCTCCCGGCAAACGTTTTTCAACAGGCTGTTAGTTCGACTGTCTTAGATTTGTCGTTTGCTGATGTTGAGTGGCACCAGTTGGTTGTGCTGTTTCCAGTGATAGTGGCGGGCGAGTTCGTTACGTCGCAGGCGTTGTTGGCAGTCGTGTTGGATGCGGGAGGGAGTACCGCATCCGCACGCGCGGTGCAGGATCTGAGAGATGCCGGCGCGGATTTGGGGGAGCGTGATCGCCGGGGTCCATTTTTTTTCCCCGTCGCGATTCCGTCACCAGGAACCACGTCGCGATCAGCGACAGCGTTTGATGGTGATGCCAACCGCGCCAATTGCGGACCTCATAGTCGGCCAGGCCCGCTTCGCTCTTGGCGCGATGCAGACATTCTTCGATGCGGTGTTCGGCCTTCGCGGCGCGGGCGAACTCGGCGAGGGCGGTCTCGGGACGCGCGTTTGACAGGTAGTAGTCGGTCTTCGTCACCGTCTGGTCGTCGCGGTCTCGGTCGCGGATCACGACGAGCAGTTCATCGTCGGGAGACTCTTGCCGTTGGTCGTTGCGAGTCCGGACGCGCCGCTTGAGCACTTCGACAAGCAGCGGTCCCTTCGAGCCGTCGCGCACATCGATCTCGGTCCACGCGGTGGCGGGCTGGGCGTGAGCCCACGCCGAGACGCTTTGCCACGGACGCTTCCGAGGGCGGCCGAGGCCCGTCCCCGCAGGCGGTTCGACTTCGAGATCGCGGAGCGACGTGTTGCTCGGCACGGCCAGCAGGTACTGCTCCTGCAACTGGCGCAACTGTCGGCGAAACCAGCTCGGGCGGCCCATCTCGTCGTCGCCGGTGATCCACTGATGAGGCAGCGTCGCGCCATGCTGAGCCAACAGTTCCAGCACCAGTTCGTGCCGTGTGCGAAACTTCGTCCCCTTCGGCACACCGGCCTTCTTCATTCGTGCCGCGTCCTTGGTCCACTCCTTCGGCAGATACAGTCGCAGATCGACGAGCGCATGTTCGTGCCGCGATACGTATCCCAGGAACACGGCCACCTGGCAGTTGTCGGTCTTCCCCAGCCGACCGCACCATTGTCGCGCGACGCCGACCGACTCGCCCCCCGACTTGGGGAACGCCGACGGGTCGAACACGAGCACCCCGTCCGGCGCGCCCAGTTCGCAGCCGATCTG
>JAYTZE010000571.1:0-1356 GCA_043742385.1 Ilumatobacteraceae bacterium | reverse complement strand
GAGTCGATGAGGTTGTCGATGGTCAGGGCGCCGTAGTGGGTGATCAACGGCTTGCCGTCGTGATCGGCCTTGCCGACGATGGCGGGTGCGTTGGCTGTGCCATACAGGATTGAGCGCACGCGGGATTCCAGGAAGTCGAGCTTGTCCTCGCATACCATCACCGTTGCCGTACCGTTGGCAAGCTCACGAATGGCGCCGTGATCCAGCGGATGCAGGGCACCGAGCTTGAGCACGCGAACTCCGAGTTCGCCAAGCCGCTCGGGGCCGAGGCCGAGTACGCGCAACGCCTCCAACACCTGCTGCATGTCGTAGCCGCCGGCGACGATACCCAGCCATGCATCCGCAGGGTTGGTGATGAATCGGTTGATCGGGTTGGCGGCCACATAGCGCTTGGCCCACTCAATTCGATTGCCGAGCACCTCGATCTCCAGAGTGTTGGCGAATGGCACACCGACATGGCCGCTGAGGGTCGGCGTCCAGGGCTTGCCGTCGACCTCGAACGTCGGCAGCACCGGCTCGAACCGACCAGGGGCGACCTCGGCAAGGCCAGAACCGTCGGCGACGGGTGTGGTGATCTTCATCGCAACCCACAGTCCCGTCAGCCTCGACATCGCGAACGCATGGATTCCGAGGTCGAGCACCTCTTGCACAGTGCCCGGATAGAACACCGGCAGGTGCAACGCGATAAGTGTGGGATCGCTACGCGAAGGCAGCGTCGATGACTTGGCCGCGGCGTCGTCGCCAACCAGCAGCACCACGCCGCCCTTGCGACCCGTACCACCGAAGCTGCCATGGCGGATCGCATCGCCCGCACGATCCAGACCCGGTGACTTGCCGTACCAGATGCCCGCCACACCTTCGAACTTCGGCTTCGCGTACGTCTGGGCGGTCTGCGAGCCGAACACCGAAGTCGCCGCGAGCTCCTCGTTGAGCCCCGGCACGTGGACGATGTTCAGTTCGTCGAGCAACTTGCGCTGACTCTGCAGCTCACGGTCGTAGCCGCCGAGCGGCGAGCCTTGGTAGCCAGAGATGAAAGCAGCGGTGTTCCAACCCTTGGCACGGTCGGCGCGCATGAGATCGATCGGAAGGCGCACGAGTGCCTGGATGCCCGTCGCCAGAATCTGTTTCGGCGCGGCCTCGTAGCGCTGCTGCAGCGAGAACTGGTCGGAATTCGATTCGGTTAACGCCATGAAACCCCCATCGGTCGATTCGTAAAATCTACTGTCGCGCCAACCCAATGGCGTCCCACACCCGTTGCGGTGTCGCCGGACCATCGAGGTGCCGCACTCCCAGCGGAGACAGCGCGTCGATGACAGCGTTGAGCACGGCGGGAATCGACCCGATCGTGCCCGACTC
>JAYTZE010000570.1:0-2973 GCA_043742385.1 Ilumatobacteraceae bacterium | reverse complement strand
GCCCAGGGTAAGTAGCGCAACGATTGCGGCGAACCCGCACAGCGCCATGAAGGGCAACGAGATGAAGCCGAACTGACGGAACCACGGGACCGTGCACGGGGCGGTGATATCGCATGTGCCGGAGCCGAGCGATGGGCGCCACTCGATCAGGTAGTGATATGCCGAGATCGCCGCGCCGATTAGGGCGAGGGGTACGGCGTAGTGGCGGATTCCGTCGTCGCGCCGCACCGCAGCGATCAGCAACAACACGGCGAGCGGGTACATGGCAATGCGTTGGAACCAGCACAACTTGCACGGAACGAAGTTGGCGCTCTCGCTGAAGTAGAGACTGCCGGCCACCGACACAGCGGCGATGAGCCACGCCAGCCACAACCGTATGGGCCGCACCAGTTCGAGGAGGTGCCCTGCGGCCGGCACCAGCCGGGCAGCGACCAGGGCGATCGCCAGGGCGCCGGCGAGCAGCGTCAAGAGCGCGAAGAAGCGTTCCATCACCAGAACGGAAGGGCCGACCATTGCAGTCAACGTATCGATGACATTCTTTGGCTGTAAGGCCCGAAGGTCCCGACGCGCAAGGGCTGGATACGGCTCAGGTCAGCTCGTGTGTGTTCCAGGTCGGACGTGTGTCGGCGGCTCGCACGTATTGCTCTGCGAGCCGTCGTAGCAGGTAGTTCTCGAAGCCTTCTTCTGACAACGCTGGAGCGTACAGATGACCTTGCTGACGCACGCAACCGAGCGCGATGAGCGCGTCGGCTTGTGCCCCGGTCTCCACGCCGTCGGCCGTGACCTCGAGACCGATCTCACGAGTCAAGGCAATGATCGATCGGACAATGGCGCGGTCGTGTGGATGGGTCGTGATGGTGTCGATCGAGATGCGATCGATGCGCACCTCATCGAGCGGCAACTGCCGAAGCATGCTGAGCGACGAAACGCCCTGGGCAAAGTCGTCGAGGCACACGCGCCCTCCGCGTGCTTGGAACTCCGAGAGGTTTGATGCCGCCGACGGCAGGTCGACGGTGACGAACGATTCGCGCACGTCGACGGTCAGCAGGTGTGGGTCGATTCCGCTGACCAGCAGATCGATCGGATTGTCGCGCCACGGTCGTTCGGTCGAGTGCGGAGCCAGGTTGACGCGGAACCGGAAGCCCTCCGGCAACCCCAACACGGCGAGTCGCCGAATCTGCCTACGGGCACCACCGAAGACGCGCTCGGTCACCCGATCGAGCAGGCCGGCCCGCACGGCCAGGTCCATGAAATCGTGCGCCGCCACGACCGTGCCGTTGGGCTGCACCCATCGAGCCAGCAGCTCGGCGCCGACGATCATCCCTGTGCTGGCGTCGAGCTCGGGTTGAAAGAACGGCACGATGTCGCCATCATCGATCGCTCGTCGCAGACGCAACTCGAGGTCGATCCGATCCCTGTTCTCGCGGGCCAACTCGGTATCGAAATGGGTGACTCTGCTACGACCCGATGTCTTGGCCTGATACAGCGCGACGTTGGCGTTGGCCAACACCTCGCTCACATTGGCGCCATGGGTTGGAGCGTGGGCAATGCCGATGCTGACCGAGGACGGCAGCTCGCGACCGGCCGCATGGATGGCCTGGCAGAGCACGCCCTGCAACTGGTGGGCGACGGCCACCGTGGTCTTCTCGTCGGCGCCGGGCAGGGCGACCACGAACTCGTCGCCGCCGATGCGACCGGCAAATCCGTTGGCCTTGATGCACCGATCGATTCGATCTGCAACGATGCGCAGGAAGTGGTCGCCGCCACGATGTCCCAATGTGTCGTTGACCGATTTGAACCGGTCGAGATCCAAGAACAGGACCCCGACGGGTTCGGTCGAGGCTTCGGCAATCAGCGATTCCATAGTTTCGAACATTCCACGTCGGTTGAGCAGCCCGGTGAGCGCATCGTGTGTCGCTTGGTAGGTGAGCTGTTCGATCGACACTGCCAGCTGGGCGTTGGTCTCCGTCAGTTTCGCCTGGTCTCGCTCGATCTCGGCGAGTAGGTCTTCGCTGGTCTTCTGCAGCAGGGTCGCGGTGCGCACGGTGTTGCTGAGAGTCGAATGGATCACGGTCAGTGCTGCCGAATAGAAGACCCACAGGAATGCAAGACCGCGCAACCGGAGGTCGTCCGACGTTGCCAACGTGATCGCCGACATCATGGCCATCGGTACCAGCAAACTCACGAACATGTCGCGCCGTCCCGCTGTCAGCATTGCTGCTATAGCGCTGGCGGTGGTCGGAAAGACAGCGAAGAGCATGACCATCTCGATCGAGGAAGGACTCGCCACCCAGGTCGTCATGCCGAAGACGACGCCCATCGATCCCAGGCCTATGCGCAGCACCCCGACGATCCAGCGAGGCATCGCCCCACCCGTCGCCCCGTCGGTCGACATCTTGGCGTAGCGACGGTAGGCGGTCACGCCGGCCACCAGCAGACAGGTCGACAGCATGGCCGCGCCGATCCACGCCTGCAGGCGGGCCATGTCGTTGTCGGCCTTGGTCAGCACACTGACCAGCACAGTGAACGGAAGGAGCCAGAACGGGGCGATGGCGGTGTTGGCGACCACGGGCGCGAGGGCCCGTTCTCGTAGACATGCGTCCTGATCGACGACCGTTGGCGATTCCGCCTCCGCCACCGCGTTCTCCTTGGCTGTTGCTCGCATATTGCGTGTTGTTGTTATCGGTCTGTCGCCGCCCTGGCGTGAGTTGTATCTCGATTACTTGGCCACTGCCACCACGATGTGTTTCGGCGAGAATGGCTCCGTGCGCGGCCGATTTGCTCCCTCTCCCACGGGCCCGTTGCACCTGGGCAACCTCCGCACGGCGCTGTTGGCCTGGCTGATCGCGCGACGAGGTGGTGGCGAGTTCATCGTCAGAATGGAGGACCTCGACAGGGTCACGTCCTCGCCGCAACACGAAGCCGATCAGCTCGCCTCGCTGCGAAGCATCGGTCTCGATTGGGACGGTGAGG
>JAYTZE010000569.1:0-2977 GCA_043742385.1 Ilumatobacteraceae bacterium | reverse complement strand
CGGGGTTGCCCGAGGTCGTGCAAGTAGAGCCGGGGCATCGTGTGGTGCACGTCCCCGCCGGACCCTACGACTTGGCCAAAGAACAGCTCCCATCGGTGCTCGCCGAGTTCGGTGATGCAGTGATCGATCACATCAAGAACGACTCACCGGCCGATGTGCTGCATGCCAACTATTGGCTCAGCGGTCTCGTGGGCCATCGCATCAAGCACGAGCTCGACCTCCCGTTCGTCAGCACGTTCCACACCCTCGCCAAGGTCAAGGCAGAAGGTGGCGACCTCGAGCCGGAATGGCGCGAGCGTGCCGAGGCCGAGATCATCGGTTGCGCTGATGCAATCTGCGTGAGCTGCACAGAGGAGGAACGTCAGTTCCTGCGGCTGTACGGCGAGCCGGCCGGCAAGATCGAGATCATCGCCCCCGGCGTCGAGCACGCGTTTTTCGCTCCGGGCGATCGAAATGGCGCCCGCAACGCTCTCGATCTGCCCGCCGATAGTCCCGTGCTGCTGTTCGTTGGTCGCATCCAGCCCCTGAAGGGCCCCGATGTCGCCGTGCGCGCCCTGGCCGCTCTGAACCGTTCCAACGCGCTCCTGTTGATCGTTGGCGGGGCCAGCGGGTTGGAGGGCGACCAGGAGATGCAACTCCTGCGGACCCTGATGACCGAGCTCGGTGTCGAGGATCAGGTGCGATTCATCGAGCCGCAGCCGCACCACATTCTCAGTACGTACTACCGCGCCGCTGACGCGGTGATCGTTCCAAGCCGCAGCGAAAGCTTTGGACTCGTGGCCCTCGAGGCCTCGGCGTGCGGTGTGCCAGTGGTGGCCAGCGGTGTGGGTGGGCTGTTGACGTTGGTCGATCACGGCTCAACAGGTTTCCTGGTGCCGGATCGCGACCCCCAGCTCTATGCCCAGTACATCAGCGAGATTCTGGATCATCCCGATGACGCAGCCCTGATGGGTCAGCGCGGGGCCGTCCGGGCGCGCCAGTACACCTGGGGCTTCGCTGCGGCGCGGCTGCGTCGCATGTACACCGACCTCACGGTGCGCGAGTTGGTGGCCTGCGCGTGAGCGACGTGTACGACGACACCACGGTGTCGGCGCTCGCACTGCAAATCGACGGGTGGCTCGCCCAACTCGCGGCGGCCAACCCTGCAGTCGAGGCGGTCGATCATGCAGATGGCGGCGATCATCGTTGGTATGTGCGGTTGCACGGCGAGGAGAAGGAGCACATCACGGTGTGGCTCGCGCTCGGTCAGCGCACACTGCGCTACGAGGCATATGTCATGCCGGCCCCGCAGGAGAACGTCGCCCAGGTGTACGAGTTGGCGTTGCGCCGCAACGAGAAGCTGGTCGGTGCGCATTTCGCCATCGGAGTGGAAGACGCGTTGTTTCTGCGCGGCGAACTGCCGCTCGCCGCAGTTTGTGCCGATGAGGTCGACCGGGTCGTCGGTTCGATTTACGCGTACGCAGAGCAATCCTTCCCGGCCATGATCCGACTGGGGTTTGCCAGCCACTTCGCACCGTGATTGTCCGCAGATAGTTTCCGATCCGGCCACCTCGGCATGCATCTCTGTGTATGCCGGGCGGATGGTGCTCTTCGGGGAATGTCGCAGCGCCATCCGTTTCGGCGCCATGTGATTAGCCTGCGACCGTGACGTACAACCGGACCAACTACCGATTGGCCGTGGTCGGCGGGGGCAACATGGGCGCAGCGCTGGTCGGTGGCCTGCTTGCAGGTGGCTGGGCCGCAGGAGAGCTCGCAATCGTGGAAGTCGTGTCGGCGCGATGCGAGACGTTGAGCACGATGTTCCCCACCATGTCCGTCACCGAAACGGTTCCGAATTGCGATGCTGCTCTCATTGCCGTGAAGCCCAACGACGCAGCAACCGCTGCGCAGGCGGCGGTGAAGGCCGGCGCACGTCGCGTCCTGTCGATCGCGGCCGGCGTCTCCATCGACACCTTGCAGCAGGCTTGCGGGGATGGAGTCGCCGTCGTTCGCTCGATTCCCAACACACCGGCCTTGCTCGGCAAGGGAGCGGCGGCGATGTGTGGCGGAGCATTCGCCACTGACAGCGATCTCGATTGGGCGGAGGGCATTCTCGGTGTGGTCGGCACCGTGGAGCGTGTGCCCGAGCCGTTGCTCGACGCGGTCACGGGTTTGGCAGGCAGCGGACCGGCCTATCTGTTCCTGGTCGCTGAAGCCTTGACCGACGCCGGCGTGTTGGCAGGGCTGACGCGCCCTGTCGCCGATGCACTCGTGCGCCAACTGTTCGTCGGATCGGCGGCGATGCTCGCCGAGCATGGCGACCCGGTCGCGTTGCGAGCCATGGTCACCTCGCCGGGCGGTACCACCGCTGCGGGTCTTCGGGTGCTCGAGGAGCACGGCATGCGATCAGCGCTGCTCGAAGCAGTGTTCGCGGCGACGGCGCGCAGTCGAGAACTCGGCAAGCCGCACTGATCGCCTCGACCGATCTCACGAAGAGCGCTGGCAACATCACCCAAGTCGAAAATTTCTTGGTGTGACTCTTTTCTCAATGGCCCGCGTGTGTCTAACCTTTCACCCAGGTCAAACGACCGCCGCGTGATTCACACACGGAGTCGCATCCGCAAGGATGCGCCGACAGGGCTGGTGCCATCGGGGGGTTGGCATCGGCCCTTGTCGATTTTTCGCCCTCTGTCGAATGAGTGCGGTTCTCAGCCACCCTGGCTAAGTTGTCGCCAATGGGCCGCCGCTACGACACCGTCTCGCTGCTGACCGACTACGGCCTGGTCGATGAGTTCGCCGGCGTCGTCAAGGCCGTGATCCGCGACATCGCCCCGCATGCCCAGACGATCGACCTGACCCATCAGATCGCGCCGTTCGACGTGCGCGCCGGCAGTCTTGCTCTGGCCCGCTGCATCTCCTACATACCGAGCGGTGTCATCCTCGCCGTCGTCGATCCGGGCGTCGGGGGCACCCGCAAGTCGATCGCTATCGAGGTCGC
>JAYTZE010000568.1:0-1360 GCA_043742385.1 Ilumatobacteraceae bacterium | reverse complement strand
CAGGTCGGTGAATTGGTCGACGTGGCCCGCGAACGCGGCTTGCGTGCCCACCTCGACGGGGCCCGGGTGGCCAACGCAGTTGCTGCATTGGACTGTAGCCCGGCCGATGTCACCTGGCGGGCAGGCATCGACGCGCTGTCACTCGGGGCAACGAAGAACGGCGCGCTGAGCACGGACGCGATCGTCTGTTTCGACCCGGTCGTCTCCGAGCAGTTGGTCTACCGCGTCAAGCGCGCCGGCCACGTCGCTTCGAAGATGCGATTCCAGTCCGTTCAACTCACGGCGTACCTGACCGACCACTTGTGGCTGCGGCTCGCCCGCCATGCCAATGCGGCGATGACCCGGTTGGCGGCCGGGCTGCACAGGCTCGGGGTCGAAATGCTCAACGACCCCGACGTCAACATGATGTTCGCCCGCGTCGGCCCGTCGGTCGCCGATCGCATGGCCGGCAGCGGCCTGCTGTTCTACCGGATATCGAGCGACACCATCCGCCTGGTCACCAGCTTCCAGACCACCGATCCTGAGATCGACGAGGCGCTGGCGCGCATCGCGTCCGCCCTCGCAGCGTAGCGCATCGGGAACGAGAAATGCCGCCGGTGGCGTTATGCCGCGCCCGACAGTTGCCCTCGATGTCGCTGACGTGTTACCCGGCCGAAGCCCGCTCGCTGATCCACACGGCAACCAACACCAGTGCTGCGCCCACGCCATCGCGTAGGTGCAGACGCTCGCCAACGATGAGCCAAGAGAAAACGACACCGAACAGCGGGGTCAAGAACATCGTGACGGCGACGCGATTGGAGGGCTGATTCGACAGCACCAAGCAGAGCAACATATAGGCGATCGCCGAACCGATGCCGAGGAAGATCACCGCACCGAACGCCTTGGGTGTCACGGAGTCGCCACGCAGCATGCCGCCGTCGACTACATCGAACAAGCACGCTGGAATGACAAAGATCAGTGCACCCACCTGGGTCACGGCGGCGACGGCCAGCGGGTCGACGCCTCGTCCGACGCGGCGCACGAAGGCCGTGTACACGGAGAAGGTGACCACCGTGCCGAGCAGCAGGATGATCGGCACGACGGGAGAAGGGCCGGACGTCTCTGTGAAGACGCCTGAGGCGACGAGGGCACCGGTGAAACCGATGATCAGAGCAACGATGGACCGACGGGAGGGAGCATCCCCCACGAGCAGTACACCGGCGAGAGCAACACCGATTGGTTCGAGTCCGACGACGATCGAGCCGATCGTTGCAGAGCCACGGTCGACACCGATGCCCATGAACACCGCCATCAAGCCAATGCCGAACATCCCGATCACGATCAATCGACCAACATGCTGCCGTGCCGTCGACAGTCGGTG
>JAYTZE010000567.1:0-1360 GCA_043742385.1 Ilumatobacteraceae bacterium | reverse complement strand
ATTGCGTGATCGGCGCGGCGGCATTCGGCAGTTTCGATACAAGCCGGGTGGGTTCTTGCTGGAAGGCCGACCGGTCACCTTGGTACGCGAACTGCGATCGTCGAAGGTGCCGAGCCTGACCAACAGTGGTGCCGTTGCGGGTCCGCTACAGCGGGCGCAAGTGGCCAAGGCGAGTCGCATCTGGGTCGAGGGTCGGCACGACGCCGAGTTGCTGCAGCATGTGTGGGGCGACGAGCTGGCCGAGTTGGCGATCGTCGTCGAGCCGATGCACGGCATCGACGGTCTGGTTGAGATGGTCGACGCCTTCCAGCCGTCGTACAGTCGCCGCCTCGGCATCTTGGTTGATCATCTCGTTGCCGGGTCGAAGGAAGACCGCATCACGCGAGAGGTGGCCGGCCACCATGTGGTGGTGACCGGCCATCCGTTCGTCGATGTGTGGGCTGGAATCCGACCTCAGGTGATGAACCGCGCCGAGTGGCCGAACGTGCCTCGTTCCGTCGAGTGGAAGCAGGGCCTGTGTGAAGCGCTTGGCGTTTCACTCACGGATTTCTGGCCGCACCTACGGAATCGCGTTCGGACATTTGCTGATCTACGCCCGGAGCTGGTGGGGGCGGTGGAGCAGCTGATCGACTTTGTTGCGCCCGCAGCGCCGGGTGACGACGACGACGGCTGAGTGGGATCAGAACTGCGGCGCCGACAGCCACGACGACCAGGAACGGGGCGGTGTAGCCGATGAAGATCATGATCGCCGCGAGCACATTGATGAACCCCTTCCAGCCACTCGTGAACGCCTTGCCGATGGTCGGCTTGTCGTCGGCTTTCGGCTCGACCGTCGTCGCGGCCGGCTCTGCGCTGAGGCTCAACTGCACTCGCAAAGTGGCCAGCGACACCCGGTTGCTGAGCGCCCGCTTCATCGCCGTGTACTGCTCGACCAGCGTCTCGCGTTCGGTCAGTTGACTCTCGAGGCTCAATACCTGGCCCAGGTCGGTTGCCGCCTCGAGCAGCTTGCGCACGCGCTCGAGGCTGGCCTGGGCCGTAACGAGCCTGGCGTCGATGTCGACGATCTGGTTGGTCACGTCTTCGGTGCCCTGCGATGCAGTGCGCCGCACTCCGATCTGGCCGAGAGCACCAATGGCCCCCTCGACATTCTCGGGCGGCAACTTGATCACGAACGAGGCGCTCGACGATCGGTCGTCGGTGATGTTGATCGAGCGTTCGTAGATCTGCCCGCCATGCCGATCGGACAGTGCGATCACGTCGTTGATGCCCTTGCTGATGTCGTCGACCTCGACCCCATAGCTGACGTCGATCGCCAAGAACTTCTCGGGCGGCGCAATCGCGGGCAGATCAATTCCGGTCG
>JAYTZE010000566.1:0-11909 GCA_043742385.1 Ilumatobacteraceae bacterium | reverse complement strand
AGCCGCAGCGATTGTCGCCGGCACCGTGGTCACTGGCACCGGCCCGCATGCCGGCGATGAGGAGGCCCGCCGGTTCACGTTCCTGTCGATCACCTGGGCGACTCGCATTCACAGCGTGATCGTGTGGATCGCGGTGCTGATGGCGGTACGGCTGTTGTGGCACCTGCGCAAACGCGCCCACGACCGTGAGGCCCTGGACGCGCCGCTGACGGTGTGGATCTGTGTCGCGATCGCGCAGGGTACGATCGGCTACCTGCAATACGCCAACGGCGTGCCAACGCAGCTGGTTGCGCTGCACGTTGCATTGGCGACCGCACTGTGGGCCACATCAGTCTGGCTGTGGTGCGCGACATCGCGACCCAGTGGATCGGCTCGCGGGATGATTACCGCGTCGCGTCGACGAACGTCATTCGCCGAGGCTGCGCGCGAACACGGAGAGCTTGTCGATGGCGGAGGCGAAGAACGAACCGATTGAGCTGATGAAGTTCACGGTTGCGTCGGCGCTGCCTGCCGGGTCTTGCCATAGACGGATCACCATGAACGCGACGAGAAAATAGAAGGCGACCCGGCTGACGGCCTTGAGCTGTGCGAGAGCAGTTGTCACCATTGGGGGTTTCCTCCGAGTTGAACGAACCCGGCACAACCGGCTTCGAACGGGACTCCGCCCACGGGAATGTTACCGAATCCAGTGGCTGCGATCAACGACCCCCACGCGACGCACTGAAAGGGCTCCGCCAGACGATGCCCGCGGATACCTGTGAAATTCGGTAATGGGGTATGTTCAGGTGATCAACAGTACTGGCCACCGCCTTCCGTTCGACTTCAATGCCAACCACGTTGTCCTTGACTTCATCAACACCGTCAGTGGTCGACCGACCTACTCACGTGACGATCTGGCCAGTGCAGACGACATGTTCGAGTGGGCAACAGCATCAGGAATGGTACATCGCGGCCACCCGGCCGAGCCCGGCTCGTGGGAGCTCCACCAGTTTCATGCTGCGATTGCGCTCCGCGAGAACCTCTACGGCGTGTTCGGCCCCATCGCCGGTGGCGACGTTCCCCAACACGCAGCGTTGGCCCTCGTGCTGCGTCGGGCGGCACGTGCGCTCCAATCGTCGCGCTGGGCTCGTGGCGAGTCCCGATACGAGCCAGGGTGGCCGCAGGATTCCATCGATGCGATCTGCGACCGGCTGGCAGACGAGGCAGTGCAGCTTCTGCGCTCACCCCTCACGAGCCGAATTGGGTCGTGCAGCGGCTGCGGATGGTTGTTCCTCGACACATCTCGCGGCCACGCCAGGAGATGGTGTTCGATGAATGCGTGTGGCGTGCGCGACAAGATGCGTCGCTATCACCAGCGGCACGCAAACGCGAACGTCACGGCCACCCAGTGAGCGGACCGATGGGTGGTGCGGTGGGTGGGTTGAGCGTCGCGATCGAATGTGCCCTACGCAGGGCGCGGACGCGAATCGGTCGGCTGCTGGCGACGGTCGCAGCCATTGCGGTGGGCATTGCCGGGCTGATGCTGGTTGGCGTCGCAGGCACCATCGCCGGCGATCGGGCCCTACAGCGAGGCATCACTGCTCTCGATCCCGCTGAGCGGGCATTCACGGTCACGATGTCGCCCGACCTGTCCCTGACCGCATCGGACCTTGGTGCACTCAACAGCAGGATCGAGGGCCGCTTGCAACTTCACGGTCTCGGACGCGTGCTGCGCACCGTCGAGTTCCGTGCGCTGGCCGCCGGCGACGGTCGCACCGTTCGCTTCGCCGGGATCGACGAGCTGCGGTCGTCAACGCGCCTGTTCGACGGCGGCTGGCCGACTCGGTGCGACACCGAGCGATGCGAGGTGGTAGCGGTCGTGCCCGCCAATCCGCAACCGCAACCGGTCGCACAACTTCCCGCTGATTCGCCGCTCGGCCTGACCATCGTCGGTACGGCTGTAGCCACGAACGACCTGCTGCTGAGTGGTGAGCTGCGACCCGACGAGGGCGAGCTGATGGTGCTCGCCGATGGCGTGGCCCAAGCGTCCGGATTGGCGCGCTACGAGCTGTTCCGGCGCACGTACGCATGGCAGGTACCCATCGTTGCCCGACAATTGCGAAGCACCGACGTCGACCCGGTGCTGGGGGCAGTCCGCTCCCTCAGCAGTGAAGCCGCCCTTCCAGCGCTGCATGCGGCGGGGCCTGAGGACGAGCTGCTGTCGGTCCGCAGCCGCACACGTATCGCCGACAATCGCCTGGCCGTACCCATCGGTGCACTGCTCGTGCTGTTCTTCGGCGTTGCTGTCCTTGCTGGTCTTGGCGGGCGCGCTGATCATCGGCGCACGGCTGCGCTGTTGCGCCGGCGTGGTGCCGGTCGGTCTGCAATTGTCACGTTCCGGATGGTCGAGGCCACGTTGCCCGTCGTCGGCGGCACAGCAGCGGGTATAGGAGTTGCGGTGTCGTTGGGTGCGTGGCTCGGGCGTCGTGCTGGTCTGGGTGGCTGGAGTGTTCTCGACAGATCTCTCGATTCCACTGTTGCTGTACGTGTCGTCGCAGTCAGTGTGATCGTGGCGCTCCTGATGTTCTTCATCCTCAGCATTGGCGATGCACCATCGACCCATCGCTCGCGACGACCGTCCGCCAGCGACGTGGCTGGCCTATCGGCAGTTGTGGTGCTCGTGGTGCTGATTGGTCGCGGGTCGGTGTCGGCCGGCTCGTTGAATCGCGATGTCGACCCGGCACTGGTGGCGGTGCCCATACTGGCGGCAATCGCCCTCGCGGCAGTCGTCATTCGTCTGGTCCCCCTCGCCCTGCGCTCAGCGTCGGCCGCAATTCCTCGACGGCGGCCGCTGACGAGGCTGACCCTCGCCGAAGCGACCGCCCAACCCCTGCGCTCGATCGCCACCGCTTCGTTGATCGCGGTGACAGTGATGTTCGCGCTGCTGACGTTCGGCTATGCCTCCACCCTGCGGCTCGGATCTCGCGATCAGGCGGCCTTCGCGGTTCCGTACGACTTCCGCCTGCAGCTCGGAGCTGCCCTCGTTCGGCCACAGGCGACGGTGCCGACTGGTGGTTGGAACGCGCTGGTCCCAGGGACGACGGCCACCGATGTTCTCCGTCGAGGCGTCGCCGTGCGACGATCGGCGACCGGTATCCAAACGGTTGAGCTCCTCGGCGTCGACCCGCGAACCCTGAATCAGCTGCACGGCTGGCGGCCCAGCTTCGGTCCCGGCCCAGCCGCATTGGCTGTGGCCCTCGATGCACCGTCGCCGACGAACCTGGGCACGAAGTTGCCTGCCGACGCAATAGCGATCGAGTTCACCGGGTCGGGATTCGAAGGCCTGCACACCTCGGCGGTGGTTGCGCGGGTGGATGGCACGTGGCATGAGATCACCCTCGATGAAGAATTCGAAGGAGGCGTTCGCGCCATGTTGACGCCCGGCGACGCTGGTGGGGAACTGGTCGGATTTCGCCTGGCTCAGCCTGCCGACGTGTCGGCTCGATTCGAGCATCACATCGGCGAGGCCAACACCTCGGGTGCTGCTCGGGCCGTCGATGTGGAACTGCGCCGTGTGCAAGTTGCAGCGTCTGATGGCAGTTCCACAGCGATCGACATGCAAGTTGATCGGCTTCGTGCCCCTGACGCGACTGTCGAGGTTCAGCCCGACTCGGCCGTGCGAGTCACCGGCTCGTTGCTCGGCGTGGCGATTCTCGTCACGTCGCCAGGGCCGGGTTCTGCCGAGCCGCTCAATGCGGTGATGGACCCTGCCACGGCTCGAGCGGCGATCAACGGAATTGTCGTTGCGGAGACCAGCAGCGGCACATTGCGCCTGCGGCCGAGTGTTGTCGTCGACCGATTTCCCGGCGCCGGTGCGAGATTCGCGATCGTCGACATCGACGCGCTGCAGCCGGCTCTCGACTTGCTGCAACCGGGTGCAGGAACGGCCAACGAGTTGTGGCTAGCCGCCGACAACGCCGCCCACGAGCGGCTACTCGCGCAACACCTCGACGAACCCGCATTCGACACGATCGAAGTCGACAGTCGCTCGACGAGGCAAACAGCGCTGGCAACCGACCCACTCTCCATCGCGACGTTGCTGATCCTGACCGCGTCGGCACTCATTGCCATCGTGCTGGGCGCGTGCGCTGTGCTGTTTGGTGCCGCTGCAGACGTCAGCGATGACCGCCCGCTCCTGCGAATGCTGGCGCTCGAGCGGGTCGGCGGACGACGCTTGGTCGCGATGGTGGCCGGGAAGTCGTTCGCCGCCATTTGCCTGGCCATTCCGCTCGGCCTTGTAGCGGGACGTTGGTTGTTGGAAATTGCAACTCGCCTCGTCGAAGTATCAGCGACGTCAGGGCGACCGAACCCGCCATTGCGTCTGGCCGTGCCCTGGTTCGCGGTGGCGTCGTTGTCAGTCCTGTTGCTGCTGGTGCTGGGTTTGGGCGCTGTAGCGGGAGCGAGGTCGGCACGCCGCATTCCTCACGAAGACCTGATGAGAGGCATTGCATGAGTTCGTCGCGACCGATCGGCCAGGCGGTGATCGACATCGACGACGCGTTCGTGTTGCACCGCGGGCGTACCCACGACGTGGCCGCACTACGCGGGCTGAGTCTACGGATTGACCCCAACGAGCGGATTGTCGTGCGCGGCCCCAGCGGCTCGGGCAAGTCGACATTGGTCGCCGCCGTGACCGGCCAGGTCATGGCCAGCGCAGGCCACGTCAGGTTGTTCGGTCATGACCTCGCTCAACTCGACCACGCCGCCACCGCACGGCTGCGCACTGCACACGTCGGCGTCGTCAGCCAGCGCTCGGGCCTCGATCTGCTCGAAGACCTCGATTGTCTCGACAACGTGGCGCTGCAAGCTCGGCTCGCCGGCAGCGGCCGCCGTGAGGGCCGACAGGCCGCGGGGCAGGCGTTGCATCGGCTCGGCCTTCGTC
Organism: Ilumatobacteraceae bacterium; assembly: GCA_043742385.1. GTDB lineage: Bacteria > Actinomycetota > Acidimicrobiia > Acidimicrobiales > Ilumatobacteraceae > JAENVT01. The sequence continues at coordinate 6,988 of JAYTZE010000566.1, read as the reverse complement.
ATCTGGAACATCGTCGTCCTTCGTCTCTGTCGGGGGGAGAACGTCAGCGTGTGGCTCTGGCGGCGGCACTCGCCCACGGGCCACGGCTGGTGATCGCCGACGAACCGACGGGCGAACTCGATTCGGTGAGCGCCGAGGAGGTCTACGAGTTCCTGCGCGACCATGCTGAACGGACCGGGGCCGCGCTTTTGGTGGTGACCCACGACGCACGAGCCGACCGGCTGGCAACTCGGGTGCTGACGATTCACGACGGGCGACTCAGTGAGGAACGGCTCGGCGAGCGCAACTCCTTGGTGGTCGATGGTCGTGGTTGGGTGCGGCTGCCCGACTCTCTCCGCGCGGACGCAGGGATCGTCGGCCGGGCAGTGGCTGCAGCAGTCGATGGACACATCAGCCTTGCTGGGCTCGAGCCCATCTCACCTCGAGCAACTGACGTCATACCGAGGATGAGTTCGCAGGTCGGAGAGCTGGTGGTCAGCGCGATCGAAGCGGAGATCGATCTCGACACGACCACGATCGGTCCGGTTTCGATGGAGCTTCGACGTGGCCAGATCACGGTGATCACGGGCCGGTCAGGGTCGGGCAAAACCAGCGTGCTCTCGATGTTGCTCGGCGCGAGCGAGCCGAGCCGCGGTGTGATCAAGCGGCTGGCCGCTAGCTCAGGGTGTGCGCCGCAGACGGCGGCCTTCGCCGACCAGCAAAGCGTCGCGGCCAACGTCGATCTCGTTCGGGCAATTCGGTCGAAACCGTCCACCGACATCGGCGACAGTGCCTTGTGTAGTTTGGGTCTTGCCGACCTTGCCGACCGTCCAGCAGGCGCTTTGTCGGGTGGGGAACGTCAGCGATTGGCCGTGGCTCGCGCCCTGTCGATCGACGCCGACCTGGTGATCCTCGACGAACCAACGTCGCAGCTTGACCGTGCGACGGCCCGGTTGATTTCACGCGCGGTCAGCCACAGCGCTGAGTTGGGCGCGTGCGTTGTGTGTGCCAGTCACGACGAGGAATTGATTGCCGTAGCGGACCAGATCATTGATCTCGACGACGTGCGTGAGTGGCCTGGGGTTACTTGCCAGTAGCAGAGGGTGCTGTTATGGTTCCGGCGCGATTCCGTACTCGGATCGTACTGTCGGTCGCATGTGACGGGGCGAGCTAGCTGGCCTGCCCCATTCTTGGACCGCCGGGGGAGACACTATTTATGCCAACGAAAGGCAGGACCATGAGGTTCAAGAAAGCGTCAGCGCTCTTTATCGCGCTAGCAATTGTAGGTGCCGCTTGCGGCGACGACGAGACGGAAGGTTCTGGCGACACCGCAGCGCCAGCCGATACGGCCGCTGCTGGTGACACGGCGGCCCCCGCCGACACGGCGGCCCCTGGCGACACGGCGGCTCCCGCGGCCGGAGGCACCTTGATCGTGTCGACCGACCTCCCACTGCAAGGCGCTTCGGCTGATGCATCGGCCGACACCAACAACGCAATCACGCTGCTCCTCGAGCAGGCGGGTGGCAAAGCTGGCGCGTTCGACATCGAGCTGAAGTTCTACGACAACTCCACCGCAGCCAAGGGCGGCTGGGACGACGCCACCTGCGCCAAGAATGCACAGGACCACATCGCCAACACCGCTGAGGTGGCCGTGATGGGCACGTACAACTCAGGCTGCGCCAAGATCGAGATCCCGGTGCTCAACCAGGACCCGAGCGGCCCGATGCTGATGATCTCCCACGCGAATACCAACCCAGGTATCACCAAGGCATGGGATCCGGGCGAGCCCGACGTGTACTACCCAACAGGCATTCGTAACTACGGCCGCGTCATCGCAACCGACGACTTCCAGGGTGCTGCGGGCGCACAGTTCGCTGCTCAGGACCTCAAGGTCACCAAGTGCCTGGTCCTCAACGACGCTCAGACATACGGCGTCGGCGTTGCGACAGCGTTCACCGATGAGGCCAAGGTGCAGGGCATCGAGATCGTCGGCGAAGAGGCATGGGATGCCAAGCAGCCGAACTACACCGCGCTGTTCGAGGGCTACAAGGACTCGGGCGTCGATTGCATCTACCTCGGTGGAATCAATGACAACAACGGCGAGCAGTTGATCCGTGACAAGGTTTCCGTCTTCGGTGCCAACGACGGCGCCGTGAAGTTGATCGCTCCCGATGGATTCACTGGTTATCCCACCGTGCAGGCACTGGCAGAAGCGCAGGAGATGTACATCACCTTCGCTGGTCTTCCGGCGTCCGAACTGATCGCAGCCGGCGGCGCCGGAGCGAAGTTCGTCAGCGACTTCAAGGCCAAGTTCGGGCACGACCCCGCGTCGGCCTACGCCATCTACGGTGCGGCAGCGTTCCAATACATCATGAAGTCGATCGAGGCGTCCGATGGAACCCGCAAGGGCGTCCGCGACGCTGCCTTCTCTGGCAGCATCACCATCCCCGCAGACGAGTCGGTCATCGGTAAGGAGTTCAGCATCGACGACAACGGCGATGTGACCGTGATCGACATGTCGATCCAACTGTTGACGGGCAACGCAGAGACCTTCTTGAAGGCCTGGCCCGTCGGCTGAGAAGCCAACTCTAGGAACTAGTTCATCCGTAGTTTGGGGTGGCCCTTCGGGGCCACCCCAAACTCATAACTTGGGGGCTATCACCTTTGTCCACTACGCCTGCGGTGCTGAGGCACCGGCGCAGCCTCTCGTCGACCGACATCATTGGAATCGTGGTGCTCGGCCTCGGCGCCGTGGTCTTGGTCCACGCATTCACCCAGGGCCCGACGACGTTCGCCCAGGTGCTGACCATTGGCTTGTCGAACGGGGCCCTGTACGCCCTGATCGCCCTGGGTTACACGATGGTGTACGGGATCATCGAGCTCATCAACTTTGCCCACGGCGACCTGTTCATGCTCGGATCGGTTTTTGCGGCTATTTTCTTGGAGGAATGGCTCAATCAGACGCGATCGTCCGTGGGCGCCTGGTTGCTCCTTGCCCTCATACTGCTCGCGGTCATGGCCGTGTGCGCCAGCATCAATGTGGTCATCGAGTTCTTGGCGTATCGCAGGTTGCGCAATGCTCCGAAGCTGGCGCCGCTGATCACCGCGGTCGGAGTCAGCTTCATTCTTCAGAACATCGGCATCATCTTCAACGGATCCGCACCGAACTCACGTGCCAGCGTCTTGCCGCAAGGCTCCATCGACATCGGTTCGGTTCAGATCCGGGTCAAGTATCTCGTGGTGGTAGCGGTGACAGTGCCACTGCTGCTGTTGATGACGTGGATCGTGCAGAAAACGAGAGTCGGCAAGGCGATGCGGGCGGTGGCACAAGATCGCGATGCGTCACTGTTGATGGGCATCAACGTCGACCGAATCATCTCGTTCACCTTCGCTCTCGGCGGCGCCCTCGCCGGGGCGGCTGGAACTCTGTTCGTCCAAGTCAATGGACAAACTCGCTATGACGCCGGCTTTCGACTCGGTTTGATTGCCTTCACGGCGGCCGTGCTCGGTGGCGTCGGCAATCTTCTTGGCGCGGTCATCGGCGGTGTGCTGATCGGTGTCATCCAGGGTCTCAACGACAGTGGTCTCGGGTTCTTCCCCGGTCAGAAGTGGACCCAGACCGTGATGTTCAGCATCCTGATCGCGATGATCATCTTCAGGCCTGGCGGAATTTTTGGCAAGCATCAGCAGGAGAAGGTGTAGCCATGATCGTTGCACTCTGGGCCATCGGACTGCTCGTCGGATCGTACGCTCTGCTTCACTTCGTGTTTCGCCTCGATCAGGCCAAGGCAAGCTTTGCGGCGATTGGAATCATGGTCGCTGCAGTCCTGCCCCACCTCGGGTTCACCAAAGACACCGGAAGTTTCTTCCCGATCTTTACCGTGGTGCTGTGCGCCGTGTACGCCCTGTTCGCGCTCGGGCTCAATGTCGTCGTCGGTTTCGCCGGCCTACTCGATCTCGGCTACGTCGCCTTCTTCTTGTTCGGCGCATATGTCGGCGCCTGGTTCATGTCGATCTTCGCGGTCAATGTGACCGAAGGATGGCGCGACATCAACATCCACTTCTTCGACGCTGCCAAACCCGATTTCCCGGGCATCCACCTATCGTTTTGGCTCGTCGTGATCATTGCCGGCGTTGTCGCCGCGATCGCGGGTGTCATCATTGGCGCGCCGACGCTGCGGCTGAAGAGCGACTATTTGGCTCTCGTGACGCTCGGGTTCGGCGAGATCCTCCCGGAGGTGTTCCGCAACGGCGACGACCTGTTGGGTCTCAACCTGACCAATGGAACGAAAGGGATCGGACCGATCGACAACGTGGGAATGGGCTTCCTCGACGTTCTACCCGGCGTTCCCAAGACCATCCAGTCGTCCGACTTCCAGACCAAGTACTACGTGATCCTGGTGTTCTGCGGTTTGTTCGTATGGGTGTCGCTGAAGCTGCGCGATGGCCGGTTGGGTCGAGCATGGATGGCCATCCGCGAGGACGAACTGGCGGCCAGTCTGATGGGCGTTCCCCTGATGCGCACCAAGCTGTGGTCGTATGCCGTGGGCGCTGTCGCCGGCGGGGTCGGTGGGGCGTTCTACGCCACCATCGTCGGCACGGTCAACGTCGACAACTTCACCTTCCAGTTCTCGATCATCATCCTGTGCGCTGTGATCCTGGGCGGTATGGGCAACGTGTGGGGTTCGATTCTGGGCGGCGTGGTGATCACCTGGTTCAACTACACCGGTCTGGTGTGGATCAGCGACAAGCTCGGTTTCAACTTGAAGAAGTATGAGTTCGCCTTCTTCGGTCTCGTCCTGGTTGTCATGATGCTGTTCCGGCCGCAAGGCTTCATTCCTGCGGCACGAACGAAGCAGGTCAAACAGGCCGAGAAACAGATGCTGGCGACTCAGGAGGTGGACGCATGACTTTGCTCGATGCTCGCGGAGTAACGGTCCAATTCGGTGGTCTTACTGCGGTCAGTGATGTCGACTTCGTCATTCCCGAAGGCTCGATCGTTGCTCTCATCGGCCCCAATGGTGCAGGCAAGACCACCTTCTTCAATGTCTTGACCGGGCTGTACCAGCCGACCTACGGCGAAGTGTTCTTCGACCAGCGGTCTGTGCTGGGGGTTGCCCCACACGCCATCGCTGCACGCGGCATGGCCAGAACGTTCCAGAACATTCGCTTGTTCGGGGCGATGACTGCATCCGAGAATGTGATGGTGGCCATGCACCCGCATCTGCACAGCGGTGTCACATCGACAATTCTGCGCCTTCCAAAGCAGCGCCACGAGGAACGTGAAGCGCGGGCAGTCGCGAAGGAACTGTTGGAGTTCGTCGGCATCGGTGGAACCGACGACGAGTTCGCCAAGAACCTGCCCTACGGCGATCAGCGCCGACTCGAGGTCGCTCGTGCCTTGGCGCTGAGGCCCAAGTTGTTGTTGCTCGACGAGCCGACTGCGGGCATGAACCCACAGGAGTCGTCAGCGTTCACGTCGTTCGTCCACCGAGTGCGCGACGAGCGTGGCATCACGATCCTGCTGATCGAGCACGATATGAAAGTGGTGATGGGCACGGCCGAACGCATCACCGTGCTCGAGTACGGCGCCAAGATCGCCGAGGGCACGCCGGCCGAAATCCGTTCGGATCCTCGAGTGATCGAGGCGTACCTCGGTAAGTCGGCAACGGAAGGTGCGGCATGACGTCGACAGATGTAACTCATCCATCGGCACGCGCTGCCGGGCGCGATCCGATGTTGACCGTCGACGACATCCACGTCTATTACGGCAACATTGCTGCCGTCAAGGGCATCTCGTTGACCGTGTATCCGGGTGAGATCGTCACCCTCATCGGCGGTAATGGTGCCGGGAAGTCCACGACCATGCGCACGATCTCCGGTCTGCTGAAACCCAAGCGCGGCGAGGTTCACTTCGAGGGTCAGCGGGTCTCGGGCCTGAAGGGACACGAGGTGGCCCAGCGCGGCATCGCCCAGAGCCCAGAGGGGCGGCGCATCTTCCCGCGCATGACGGTGACCGAAAACCTCGAACTCGGCGCATTCCTGCGCAACGACAAGGCCGGCATCCTCGAAGACATGGATCGCGTTTTCGACCTGTTCCCGCGATTGAAGGAACGTCTCACGCAGAAATCGGGAACCCTGTCGGGTGGCGAGCAGCAGATGCTGGCAATGGGGCGAGCGCTCATGGCCAAGCCGCGATTGTTGCTGCTCGACGAACCGTCAATGGGACTGGCTCCGGTGCTTGTCGACGTGGTGTTCGAGACCATCAAGAAGGTCAACGAGCAGGGCACCACGGTGCTGTTGGTCGAACAGAACGCGCTCGTCGCCCTCAACATCGCCGACCACGCCTATGTTCTCGAGACAGGGCACATCACACTCGAAGGGCCGGCGAAGGAACTCGCCGACAACGACGAGGTGAGAAAGGCGTACCTCGGCGAGGACTAGTCGCTGGAGTTCTAGCCGCGTCGTCTCGAGCGGCTCCACACCGCGAATGCGGTTGCCCCGATCGCCACGACGCCGGCAATCCCCACACCGATCGCCCGTTGCAGATCGGCGTTGTCGGTGTCGGTGTCGACGTCGATCGGAGCGGTGGAAAGCGGCGGCGTTGTCGCTAGCGGCTCGTCCGGGATGTCGGGTGGGAGAACGACTGGCGGCAGAGTGCCAGGGGGAGTCGTGTCGGGCGGCGACGGTGGCCCGAACGTTGCCACCGTCGCCTGGGCAGAGTTGATCGGGGTTGCGCCGGAGATCACGAGCGGGCGATCGACCGTCAGGCGAGCGTCGCCGGCGCCAATGACACTGAGAATGGCCTCACCAGGCTTCGATTCAGCGGGAACCACGATGTCGACCTCGAATGAATAGTCGTCGTCGGCCGACCCTGTCGCCACGACAAACTCCTTCGCTCCCTGGTTGATCACGATCACGAGGCCTGTCAGCGGGCTGCCCAGCGGCCCAACTCCTGGCGGCAGGGTCCCCGTGTCGAGGCAATCGTCGCCGAAGTTCCGACCGGCGA
>JAYTZE010000565.1:0-5892 GCA_043742385.1 Ilumatobacteraceae bacterium | reverse complement strand
TGTTCCACACTTGGACGATCGACGAGGTGCGAGCCGTGCTGGGTGCCGATGCCGACGTCACACTGCAGTGGTACGAGTTCACAGAGGGCGGCAACTTCGAGGGCCGGACGATCCCGTCCCGCTTGAAGCATCGTGGCGAGCTCGTACGTCCGAACGAGGTGGAATCGGCGCGGCAACGGCTGTTCGATGCCCGCACCCAACGTCGTCGCCCGTTGCTCGACGACAAGGTGTTGACCGAGTGGAACGGGCTGATGTTGGCTTCGCTCGCCGAGGCCGCTGCTGCACTCGATCGCAGTGACTGGCTAGAGGCGGCGGTGGCCAACGGCCGCTTCCTGATCGACAAGCTTTGCGGCACCGAAGATCGCTGGCATCGGTCGTGGCAGGCCGATGGTCAGCCTCAGGCAAGGCACGCTGCGCTCGCTGCAGACCACGCCGCGATCATCGATGCCTTCACCCGGCTGGCCGAGGCCACGGGCGACGGTTCGTGGATCGAACACGCTCGCGCCGTGGCCGACACCATGCTCGATCATTTCTGGGATGTCGACAACGGTGGGCTGTTCTCAATCGCCGACGATGGCGAGCAATTGGTCGCCCGCCAAAAGGATCTGATGGACAACGCCACGCCGTCGGCCAACTCGATCGCGGCCGTCGCCTTGGTTCGCCTCGGCGCCCTGACCGGCGAGGCCCGGTACACCAACCACGCTGAGCAGATATTGCGCCTGCTCGGGAAGATCATCCCGCAGGCACCGACCGCATTCTCCAATGCCCTGGTGGCCGTCGACATGGTGGCGACCGGGGTCACGGAGCTCGCCATCGTCGGTGATCGACCCGACCTTGTGCGCGCAGTGCAATCGCAGTGGTTGCCCAACGCGGTGCTCGCCTGGGGCACGCCGTACGACTCACCGCTGTGGGAGCAGCGCAGCGATGGGTTCGCGTACGTCTGCCAGCACTATGCCTGCCAGTCCCCCGCAGAGACAGTCGAGACCCTCCTCACCCAGCTCGCCCAAACGAGTGTTTCGTGAGCCCCCGGGTGGGCGCGAGACACTCGTTCACGGTCTAGGCAGCGGCTTTTTCGAGAATGTGGACGCCGCACGCCGAGCCGAGGCCGATGACGTGAGCGAGGCCGACCTTGGCGCCTTGGATCTGCCGATCGCCGGCCTCGCCACGCAGGTGATGGCACACCTCCCAGATGTTGGCGATTCCGGTGGCCGCGATCGGGTGGCCCTTCGATTGCAGTCCGCCTGAAACGTTGACCGGTGTCGACCCATCGCGCCATGGCGCGCCGGATTCGAAGAATTCGACCGCACCGCCCGGCGGGCAGAGCATGAGATTGTCGTAGTGCACGAGCTCAGCCGTGGCAAAGCAGTCGTGGAGCTCGACGAGATCGAGATCCTCCGGGCCAATGCCAGCCTTCTCGTACGCCGTGGTCGCGGCGTTACGGGTGAGGGTGTTGACATCGGGTAACACCTGGCACGCCTCCTGCCAGGGATCGGTCGTCAGCACTGATGCCGAGATCTTGATCGCCCGCCGTTGCTGCTCGAGCGACAGCGTCTTGAGCTTTGCATCGCTGACCACCACAGCGGCCGCGGCACCGTCGCAGTTGGCCGAACACATCGGACGAGTGTTGGGGTAGGCGATCATCATGTCGGTCATGATCTCGTCGAGGGTGAACCGCTTGGAGTAGGCCGCCAACGGGTTCAGCGTCGAGTGAGCGTGGTTCTTCTCGCTGATCCTCGCGAACAGTTCGAAGCTCGTGCCGCCGTACTTGTGGCCGTACTCCATCCCGACCTGAGCAAAGACACCCGGCATCGCATCGGTGCCGATTCGCCCATCCGTAGTAGCCACCGCTCCGTAACGACCGCTGGGAGTCCAGGTGTTGCCGTCGCGCTTCGCCCGACCGCCGCCGCCCAGCAATCCGGCACCGGCCAGTTTCTCGACGCCAACGGCCAAGCCCATATCGCACTCGCCGGCCTTGACCGCCATGATGGCGGTACGAAGGGCAGTCGCGCCGGTCGCGCACGCGTTGGCCACGTTGTAGACGGGTATACCTGTCTGGCCGATCTGCTTCTGTAACTGCTGGCCGATGCCAGAGTTGGATTGCATGAGGCAACCTGCGGCCAGCACGCCCATGTCCTTCATGGTCACGCCACCATCGGCGAGTGCAGCCAGCGCCGCTTCGGATGCCAGGTCGACCGTGTCTTTGTCGGGATGCTTGCCGAACTTGGTCATTCTGATTCCGAGGATCCAGACATCGTCACTCATCGCTTGCTCCAGTCGTTGAATGTGTCAGTTGGGCTCGAAGCCGAACCCGATCGCTTCCGTGCCGTTGTCGTCGGTTCCCAGCGAGTACGTCGCCAAATGCACCTTCATGCCCAAGCTGATGTGCTCGGGGTCTGGCTCGACGTTGATGAGGTTGCCGCGGACGCTGGTGCCATCGCAGTCGACGATTGCCGACACGAACGGCACAGTGACACCGGGCGCGGCGTACGTGACGATTGTGAATGAACGCACTTCTCCGTCGGTCGCCACGTCGGCTTCTCCGAAGGTGGTGCCTCCGCAGTTGGCGCACGCGTTGCGGCGATCGAAGTAGCGCGCACCGCACGTCGAGCATTGGTGGGCGACGAGGTGCGGGGTATCCTCCAGCGCCAGGTAGTCGACCAGGGGAACCTTTTCTGCCATTCGCCCGACCATAGCCACCACCGGTTGCGGTGCACGACCTCGATGGCAGTGCGTCGCACCCGAGTGGTGGCGGATTCTCGGTCAGAGTTGACGTGCGGCGGTGCCCATCCAATCTCTCTTGACGGCGGCTCTAACGCTTGCGAGAGCCCTTGGCGGAAGCAGCCGTCTTGGAGACTGCACGCTTCGCCGTGGTCGTGGTCGACTTCGACGCGGCCTGAGCCGCTCGGCCAGTTGTGGTCGCAGCGCGCTTTGCAGTTGTAGCGGTTGCACGAGCCGACTTCTTCGCCGTCGTCATCGTTCCCTTTGCGCCGACCGTCGCCGAACGAGCGGTGGACGTGACACCGGCTTTGACGCTGCGGGCTGTCTTCTGCACGCCGTCGGTCGCCGTCGTAGCGGCTCGCCGGACCTTCTGAGCCTGCGTACGTGCAACGGTGCTGCCGGTCGGAGCGACCTTGGGCTTCTGGTTGTTGGTAACACGTGCGATGAGGTCCTGAACGGCAGTTACTCCGCCTTGGGCCATGCCGCTGATGTTGTCACCCACGCGGTCGATCACGCCAGCAATCGCGCCGACGACGGCGTTGGCCGGGGGCGCGTCAGGCGAGCGCGGATGCGGATGCGTCGGAGCACCCTTCTTCGCCGCTTCCATGGCTTCGCCCAGATCTGCGAGCGCTTTTCGACCAAGCTCATCTCGAACCTTCGGGAAGAACTCGCCTTCTTCTTCCTCGACGTGATGGCGGACGTTCTCGATGAGAACGGTGACCTTTGCGTCGAAGCGCTCGTCAGTCGGGTCCATATGAGCGAGCTCGGACAACACCCACTTGACGATGTGGTGCTCCTCGAGGCTCTCGAGAGCAACGTCCTCCGTCTCGGGCACCGTGGCACGCGCGACGGGGTAGAAAACCTGCTCTTCGATCGAAGCGTGTACCGAGAGCTCCTCGATGATCCGATCGACGATTCGACGCTTCTCGGCGTAGGCCCGGTCGCCGGCTTTTTCGAATTGCTTGAACAACTGCTGCACTGTCTTGTGGTCTTCGCGGAGAAGAGTGATTGCATCCATGCGGAACGGGCTACCCGAAAGTCAGCCGACGTAACCAGGTGCCCCTGTGACAGATGGCCATGTCGGAGGAGCATGGCAAGAACGAACCGGCTCGCTCGAGAAGGCAGACCCTTGCGATGCCAGTGACCCGACCATGGTTACCACCGGTTGTGATGCACGACCTCGATGGCGGCGCGTCGCGGTCGAGTGGTGGCAGACCCACTCGGTCGATCCGTGGTTGCTCGATAGCCGATGGCCACGGCACCGACCGACAGCATCCCGGCGGGTACGCCGAGATCGGCAAGCAACGCATCGGAGTTGCGGAAGATCCCGAAGTACAACGCGCCAAGCCGCCGAGCCTCGATGAGCAGCAACAGGTTCTGCACTGCCATCGCAGTGTCGGTCAACCAGAATGGCACCACCCAGTTGGCTGCGACCTCGAGCCCGTGGCCTGCCTTGTCGCTCTCGGAGTATCGCGAGGTGTACGCCCCGGGGTCGGCGATCGGAAGCACGATCACGGGCGCCCGCAACACACCCTCCTGCGTCGTCGCAAACCAAGCCTCGGCGTTGGTGGTCTGCCAGAAACGAGAGACGGCATCGCCGGTGAGTACGACGAAGTGGACACCTTGGCTGTACCCGGCCGAGGGCGCACGACGCGCAGCGTCAACGAGACCGGCGACGAGCTGATGTTCCACCGGATCGGTGGAGAACTCTCTGGTCATCCGCCGGCGACGGATGACAGCCTCGACCGTCACGGCGTCGGCAGGGTCGATTTCCTCGGTCAGCGAGCGCCCAGCTTGAGCAGGTCTTCGGCCATCACCCAGCCATGCACGACCAGCGAGCCACCCTTTTTCGGATTGACCGTGGTGAACAATGTGGCGAGCTCGGGCTTGATCTTTTCTGGCTTCAGGGTCTCGTGATCGAGGAATCCACTCTGCCCGTTCGATTTCACCACGAATGACTGCTCGTCGTAGGTGGCATCGACACCGAATCGCTTGGCCAGACGCCGACCCCAGGCCCGCTCCTCGCCAACTGCTCGATGCCCGGGACGAGGAATCAGCTCGTCGACCTGCTTGAACGCTTCGAGGGCGTCAACGGTGACAAAGCGTGAACCGATGACGACATCTTCGTCGGGGAAGGCCATGAGAGCTCGGTGAAACGCCTCGTGCATGAGACCCTTCAGCACCTGGTCGCGCTTGCTGGTGCGCTTCACGCTCATCAGTCCGACCAGCACGCAGGGCGTACCGCCGATGCGTTCGAGCGTCGAGAACGTGCAGCCGTGCAGCTTTTCGTCGATGCGCGCTGTGGTACACAGCACCCAATCTTCCTTGGCTTTCGACAACACTCCGATGTCGAACGCTCCGCCCATTGACGCCATTTCGTCGAGATCGGCGTCGGTGAGCGCTGCACAGTCCCTGGTTTCCACCTGGATTGGCATGCTGTAGAGCTCCCCATGTCGTCGTGCGAGGTCTCCATTGTGCCAGAAAAACTGACGAATCGAAAAGGCGGACGACAATTAGAGCATCACGGCCTCGTGGCCGAGCAACATCCGCAGTTCGCCGACCGCCCGATCGAGGTCGACACAGAACTCGTCTGCCAGCCGCAATATCTTTCCGTGGCCGATGTGCAGGTAGACGGGCGACTCGCCGGGGTGGTCGCGAAGAATCTTGCGAATCTGATGGATTTTCAGCTCGTTGAGCGAGGTCGACGGGACCCTGAGACGTAGGGACGCCGCCGAGGCGGAGTCGAGACCCTCGATGATGTTGACGTCGAGCGCCATGAACCCGACCCGAACCTCGTCGCGCTTGTCGACACGCCCCTTCACCGTCACGATCGCGTCGTCGACCAACTTGTGGCCGAGCTCCATCAGGGCGCGCGGGAACACCGTGACCTCGATCGTGCTGTCGAGGTCCTCCAGCACGAACACCGCCATCTGGTCGCCCTTCTTGGTGAACTTGCGAGACATGTTGGTGATCACGCCCCCGAGGACCAACACCGAGCCGTCGTCGCGCTCGGCGGCCTCCGCAACGCCGCAGTCGACCTTGCGCCGCAACGCCGCCTCGACCCCCAGCAACGGGTGGTCCGAGACGTACAGGCCGAGCATCTCCTTCTCGAAGCGCAGCCGGTCGCTCTTGTCGAACTCGTTGTCGGGGATGGCCACACGCTCGTCGAACCCT
>JAYTZE010000564.1:0-11959 GCA_043742385.1 Ilumatobacteraceae bacterium | reverse complement strand
TCGTCCAGGAATGCATCGATGCAATCCTCCATCCCCACACTGGCCTGGTTGCCGACCGAGATGACCGTGCCGAGTCGCAAACTTCGCTGCTGGAACGTGACGTTGACGGCGACGTTGCCGCTCTGCGACACGATGGCGACGCCACGCTCCAAGACATGCATTCCGTGCTCGTCTGGCCACAACGCGACGTGGTCGAACGCATTGACATATCCGTAGCAGTTGGGTCCGAAGAACGGCACGTCGCCGGCCGCGTCGAGGAGATCGCCCTGCAGGTCCGCTTCCCCCGATTCGGCAAAGCCCGATCCATAGCACACCGCGCCACCCGCACCGATCGAGCGCAACATGGCCATTGCCTCGACGGTCGCGTGTCGATTGACTCCCAGAAAGACCGCGTCGGGCACGGCTGGGAGTGCGTCGAGGGTGGGTATGCACGACACACCCGCGAGGTCGGTGCGCTTCGGGTGCACCGGCCAGATCGCACCGGGGAAGCCAAGTTTCAGGCATTGCCGAACAACGCGCTCGGCAGGCGCACCGCCGACGACGGCGATCGAACGCGGCGCGAGCAGGCGATGCAGGTCAGTCACGGGTCAGGCTCCGAACGGGCGCAACATCGCGCGGGAGATGATGTGCCGCTGGATCTCCGACGTTCCGTCCCAGATACGGTCGACGCGGGTGTCGCGCCACATTCGTTCGAGCGGCAGTTCATCCATCAACCCCATACCTCCGAGAATCTGAATTGCCTCGTCGGTCACGAACTGGCACATCTCGCTGGCGAATACCTTGGCGATTGCCATGTCGCTGTCGGTCGCTGTTCCCTGGGCGTCTTTCCAAGCCGCTCGCAGGGTCAGCAACTCGGCTGCTTCGAGTCGCGTCAGCATGTCGGCCAGTTTGAACGACACACCTTGGAACTTGCCGATCTGCTGGCCGAACTGCACTCTAGTGGCCGCCCACTCTGTGGCGATTCTTAGGGCCCGGCGGGCCCGGCCGACGCACACAGCGGCGACTTGCAGGCGGGTCGAGCCGAGCCATTCGTTGGCGGCGTCGAATCCGTGATGCTCCTCGCCGAGCACCTTCGACACCGGCACACGGCAGTCGTCGAAGTTGATGATCATGTTGTGGTATCCCCGATTGGACACGCACCGGTAGCCGTCGACGACTTCGCAGCCGGGTGTGTCGAAGTCCACCAGGAAGCCCGTGATCAATTTCTTCGGACCTCTGCTGGTCTCCTCCTCGCCAGTGGCAGCAAACAAGATGACGTAGTCGGCGAGATCGGCGTGACTGATGAAGTGCTTGGTGCCGTTGATCACGTAGGCATCGCCATCGCGCACGGCAGTGCACTTCATCCCGCGCACATCGCTGCCAGCATCGGGTTCGCTCATCGCCAGACAATCGACGCGCTCACCGGTGATCGTGGGGATGAGGTACTCGTCGATCTGATCACCGCTGCAGGCCCGGAGGATGTTCGATGGTCTGGCGACGATGTAGTGAAGCGCGTACGAGGCTGCGCCGAACTCGCGATCGACCAACGTGACTCCAAAACTGTCGAGGCCGCCGCCCCCGAGTTCCGCCGGCATGTTCGCGGCGTACAGTCCGGCGTCGATCGACCGCCGTTTGATCTGCTGCACCAGTTCGGGCGGCACCTCACCCAACTTCTCGACCTGCTCCTCGTGGGGGAACAACTCGCGTTCGGTGAACGAGCGGACGGTATCGACGATCATCTGGTGCTCGTCGGAGAGGGCGAAATCCAAGGTTCTACTCCGTGTTCGGTAACGAGAAATGGCCGGCACGAGCGGCGGGGGACAGGGTGGAATGGACGGCGAGTATCGCGGCGAGCGCGTCACGTACGTCAGGGAGGATGGCGACGGAGCGGCCGGCATGCATGTCGACATGCACCAGCATCTGCTCGGTCGTGGCCAGCAAGTTGTGGTCGTCGCCGTGAGACATCTCGTGGTAGATGTGCAATCGCTTTCGATCGAGGCCGAGCACGCGGGTGGTGATTCGCAGGGGGGCGCCTTCGGCGGCCTCGCGCCGATACGCGATGTGCGTCTCGACCGTGTAGAAGCTGTGCCCTGCGGCGCGGTACGCGTCGTCGTCGCCGATGTAGGTGAACAGTGCATCGCTGGCCCAGCCGAAGGCGGTCAGATAGGCCGCTTCAGTCATGTGCCGGTTGTAGTCGACCCATGCAGGTAGCACCTCGCCTCGATAGAAATCGAGCGGCGCGGCCACGACATCGCCGCGCTGCCAACGAGCCGGCGCGTGCAGCATTCGACCTTCGTGATCGATCTGTGCGCTCTCCAATCCCATAAGCTGAATATACACTCAGGATTCAGCATGCCCAGACCTCGACTCGACCACGTCCGCAAGGCGCAGATCCTGACAGCTGCAGCATCGGTGCTGTCGGAACGCGGGTACGCCAACGCACGAGTGGTCGATATTGCCAAGGCTGCAGGCACCAGCCCGGCGGCGATCCTGTACTGGTTCGACGGCAAGCAGGGCCTGCTAGCCGAAGCACTCGCGTTACGGGAGTTGGAGTTCCACGATCGCGTCACGGTGCGCATCGAACGAGCAGCGACAGCATCGCTGCAGCTGCGCATCTTGATCGAGGCAATGCTGCGTCACTACGACTGGGCTCTGTGGATGGAGTTGTGCGTGCTGGCGCTGCGCGATCCGTCGGCTGCCTCCGAACGCGACCGCATGGATCGGCGCTGGCGGGCGATGCTGCGCAACGTGATCCGCGATGGTCAGCACCGCGGTGAGTTCGTTGCCAGCGATGCAGACGAGACGATGTTCGTGCTGGCCTCGTTGCTCGATGGAATGGCTCCGCTGCTGGCGATGAAAGCCAAAGGGGTCACCCTGGCGCGCGTCGAGCGAGTCTGGCTCGCCGAGGCAACCAGATTGCTCGGCCCCCTCTTCGACTCGAGCCCACTGCAACGCACGCGCTGATCGCTTATCCGAAGTCCTTGAGCAATCGCGTCGTCTCTGGATCGAGGAAGCCAGCAATCGTAGCTTCGGCCTCGAGCCGAAGAGCAGCGGCCAGGTCGGTGGATGCGGTGTGGTTGAGCACGCGTCTCATCGCTGCGACGGCCAGTGGAGGCAGGTGGGCCAGTCGTGCCGCAACATCGCGGGCATTGACCATGAGCTCTTCGTCGGGCACCACGCGCCATGCCACTCCGAGATCACCCAGGCTTGCTGCGTCGTACCGTTCACCCAGGAAGAGCATCTCGCGCGCCTTGAGCAGTCCGACGAGTGCCGGCAGGAACGACGTCACTGCGCCGGTGACGAAGAGGTTCAACGAGATTTCCGGAAAGAAGCCCTTGGCACTCGCGGCCCAGATCGGGAAGTCGCAATTGATGGCCCATTCGAAGCCTCCACCGACTGCCCAGCCGTTGATGGCGCCGACCACCGGCTTCGGGCCGAAGATGATGGCTTCAGTGGCTCGTTGGATGGCCTCGACCAGATCTCGAGCTTCTGCCTCGTCGCTCGGGTGCACGTGCTCTCGGCGGTCGTCTCCGGCGCAAAAAGCTCGACCGGCGCCAGTGAAGACGATCGCCTTGGTTTCCCCATCGACGTGAGCGTCGCCGAACGCAGCGGCGACATCGTCGATCAGCTGACGGTTCATCGCGTTCAACCGCTCTGGCCGATTGAGTGTGATCGTGCGCACACCGCCGCTACCGAGCTCGCTGAGCACGGTGTCGTACTCGAAGTTCTCGTTCATCACCAGCAACCTAGTAAGACCGGACCTGATGGAGGTGCCGACGATTGACCGGTTGCTGGATCTACGCGCAGCAGACAGCTCACAGTCGACGTTCCTGCGCTTCTCGTCGGGTGATCTGACCTACGGCGAGACGCGTCGCAGCGCTACCGGGCTTGCCCATGGTTTCGACAGCGTCGGCGTGAGGCGTGGGCAGCTCGTGCCGGTGCTGATGGCCAACGGTCCCAACTTCGCGGTCACATGGTTGGCCTTGTGCACATTGGGCGCCGTGTCCACCTTGCTGAACACCCAGTTCCGAGGACCGTCGCTGGTACATGCCCTGAACCTCAGTGGTGCGGAGACGGTCGTTGCCGATGCCGAGCTGGTGCCTCATCTCGTCGAGGTCGCCGAGGAATTGGTGCACATTCGCCGGCTGGTGGTGGCCGGCCGGAAGGGCCGCGCAGTGCAGGCGTTGCAGGGTGTGCAGATCCTCGACTACGACGACCTCATGACCGACATCACCACGACGATCGTGTCGGCCCACTTGCCTTCGGACCCGGCGATGGTTCTATTCACCTCGGGGACCACCGGACCATCGAAGGGTTGCGTGCTCTCGCACCGGTATGCAGTTCGCCAGGCCCAGTTGATGATCGACAACCTGCGGCTTCGCAGCGACGACGTGCTGTACTGCCCGTTCCCCATGTTCCACATCGATGCAACGGTGCTGACGGTTGTTCCGGCGATGCTGTTGGCAACCACTGCGGCCATCGGTGACCGCTTTTCGGCGTCGGGATTCTGGGATGAGATCCGTCAAGCTGGGGCAACAGTTTTTGATTTCATGGGCGCCACGTTGACGATGCTGCACAAGCGACCCGCGTCGCCCGAGGATCGCGACAACCCAGCTCGGCTGGGATGGGGCGTTCCGGTGCCCGAATTTGGATCGGACTTCGAACAGCGCTTCGGCGTGCAACTGGTGGAGTTGTACGGGTCGACCGATGCGGGCCTCCCGATGTATTACCCGGTCGACGAGCCGCGGCGACAAGGGTCGTGTGGACGGGCGATTGCGCAGTATGAGGTGAGCCTTTTCGACGAACGGGACGAGGAGGTGGCGATCGGTGACGTTGGCGAGATCGTCGTTCGCCCCAACGAGCCGTCGCTGATGTCGGACGGCTATTACGGCATGCCACTGGCCACGATCGAATCGCGGCGTGACCTCTGGTTCCACACGGGCGATCTGGCACGCCGGGACAGTGACGGCTTCTTCTACTTCGTCGGTCGGCGTGCGGACAGCATCCGCCGTCGCGGCGAGAACATCTCTGCCTTCGAAGTCGAAGAAGTCGTCAAGCTTCATCCCGCTGTGCTCGATGCCGCCGCCTACGGGGTGCCCAGCGATCTCAGCGAGGACGAGGTGATGGTGGCCGTCGTGACCCGGCCCGGCCACGAGGTCGATCCGGCGGAACTGATTGCGTTCTGTTCAACGCGAATGGGCCGACACATGGTGCCGCGATACGTCGATGTCGTCGATGCGCTCCCGCGAACGCCCACCGAGAAGGTCGAAAAGACTCAACTCCGACAGCGAGGCATCACCGAAACCACGTGGGATCGAGTCGCCAACGGTTGAGTGTGCCACCACGCGAGACACTCGTTCGGACCTAGGTGGGCCGGAAACGCTCGTTCAGCTGCGCGGTTGGCCGATATGGCGACCGACCTGTTGAGGTTTCGGCAACAGATCGTGGTGAGCAGCGATTTCGGCCAGCTTGGCCTGAATCTCCGCCGATGCAGGCGAGGCCTTGCCAGCGTCTGCATCGACGTGCAACATCATGTGCTCGGCGGTGGCCACAGCCCCGCCAGTGTCGGTATGACGCACGACGGTGAAGATGTGCAAGCGCTTGGCATCGTGCGACAGCAACTGGGCGGTGACACCGAGGTGATCTCCCGCGTGACTCTGGGCGATGAAGTTGAGGTGGCTCTCGACCGTGTAATACGAACGGCCCGACTGCAGGTACGGCTCGTCGACACCGATGAGGCGCATGAACTTATCGCCAGCCTCACTGGTGATCTGCATGTAGCGGCTGTCGTTGGTATGGCCGTTGTAGTCGACCCAGTCGGTGGGCACGACCCGCTCGTGGATGGCGATCGGCCCGGACAGATCGATGTCGCCGGTCACGTGGTTGCCGAGGTCGAAGAGGTGCTTCTCGAAGTCGGACAACGTCTTGCCGGCGGCGAATCCACGATTGCGCAGACCGTGCATGACCTCGACCAGACAGTCATCGCGCAACGCCTCGAGATCGCGAATCGAGAGGCCCGGCGTCTGTAGATCGACCTGAGCATCGCTCTGAGCGCAGATCGTGTCGAGCAACTCGTCGGTCAACTCGGGCACGTCCATCAACTTCGTCCACGGCCATTTCAGCGCCGGGCCGAACTGAGCCATGAAATGACGCATGCCGGCCTCGCCGCCGGCAATGCGATAGATCAAGAACGTGCCCATGAAGCTCCAACGCAAGCCCGGGCCGAAGCGCATGGCGTCGTCGATCTCGGCCGCAGTGGCCACGCCGTCGTTGACTAACCACAACGCTTCACGCCACAGCGCTTCCATCAGCCTGTCGGCGACGAATCCATCGATCTCCTTCGACAGGATCAGCGGGTGCATGCCGACACTGCGATACAAGTCTGCGGCGCGCTGCTTTGTCACCTCTGTCGTGTCTACCCCACCGCACACCTCGACCAACGGCATGAGATACACCGGGTTGAACGGATGGCCGACAACAAGCCGCTCGGGATGCACCATGTCGCGCTGCATCTCGGTGGGCAGCAGGCCCGATGTCGACGAACCGAACACCACGTCGGGCCCGGCGATGCGGCTGGCGGTGGCAAACAACTGCTGCTTCAACTCCAGCCGCTCCGGTGCGCTCTCTTGAACGAAGTGGGCACCTTCGACGGCCTCCTCCACGGTCGTCACGATTCGTAGCGAACCTTCCGTCGGCCATTGCACCATGGTCAACTTGGCGTTGGCGCGGCGGGCGTTGGCCAGCACCTCGCCGACCTTGCGTGGCGCCTCTGGATCTGGGTCGAACATCACCACGTCATGCCCGTTCAGCAAGAACCGTGCAGCCCACCCGCCTCCGATGACACCTCCGCCGAGCAGACCGATGTGGCCGGCCGTCATCTAGTCACCGGTGACGTCACTGGGCGGCCGCGAGGCAGGGCCGGTGTAGATCGCCGACGGCCGGATCAGCCGACCGGTGCGCTTCTGCTCGAGGATGTGGGCACTCCATCCAGCGGTGCGTGCGCAGGCGAACATTGCCGTGAACATGTGCGCCGGCACTTCGGCGAAATCGAGCACGACCGCCGACCAGAACTCGACGTTGGTGGCCAGCACACGGTCGGGGTAGCGATCCTTCAGCTCCTGGAGAGCGGCCTGCTCGAGCGCCTCAGCGACTTCGACTCGTGGCGACTTCAGCTCCTTCGCCGTGCGTCGCAGCACGCGGGCCCGGGGGTCTTCGGCGCGGTACACGCGGTGGCCGAACCCCATCAGTCGATCGCCCTTGTCCATCGCTCGCTTGACCCAGCGGACGGCGTCGCCTTCCTTCTCGACCTCGTCGAGCATCTGCAGGACGCGCGACGGTGCCCCACCGTGCAGTGGCCCCGACAGGGCGCCAACCGCGCCCGACAATGCTGCAGCAACATCCGCGCCGGTCGAGGCGATGACGCGAGCGGTGAACGTCGACGCGTTCATGCCGTGCTCGGCTGCCGACACCCAGTAGGCGTCGACCGCGGTCACGTGATCGGGATCGGGGTCGCCGCGCCAGCGACGCATGAACCGCTCGGTGATGGTCGACGCGCCATCGATGTGCTTCTGCGGCACCATCGCCAAGCCCAGGCCTCGCGCCGACTGGGCGACGAATGACAACGCCATCACCGACGCGCGGGCGAGGTCGTCGCGGACCTGGGCATCGTCGATGTCGAGCAACTGGTCGAGACCCCAGAACGGGGCCAGCATGGCCAGTGCGCTCTGCACATCGACGCGGATGTCGCCAGAATGAACGGGAATGGGAAAAGGCTCGGCCGGGGGAAGGCCGGGATCGAACGAGCCGTCGACGAGCAGGCCCCAGACGCGGCCGTAGTCGTAGAAGCCGACGAGTTCTTCGATGTCGACGCCGCGATAGCGAAGCGCGCCACCTTCGCGGTCGGGCTCGGCGATCTGGGTCTCGAACGCAATGACGCCTTCGAGTCCGTGCTGAACTACCACTGGTTCACCCATTGCCGTACCCCTCACTGTTCTCAGGCGTGTGTGCTCAGGTGTGCTTGACGAGCTTCAGCTTGTCACGCACTTCCTGGGGGCCGAGAATCCGCACGTTCATGCTTTCCAGCAGTTGCTTGGCACGGCTGACGAGTTCGGCGTTGGTGGCCTTGTGGCCAGGCCCGAGGTACAGGTTGTCTTCGAGCCCGACACGCACGTTGCCACCGGCGAGCGCGGCCATGGCCACGAACGGAATCTGCATACGGCCGATCGAGAACGCGGAGAACACACAGTCGTTGGGCAGATTGTTGACCAGGGCCATGAAGGTATTGGGATCATCTGGTGCGCCGTAGGCAATACCCATGCACAGCTGGATCATCACCGGATCGTCGAGCAATCCATCGCGGATCAACTCCTTGACTTGCACCAGATGCCCAGTGTCGAACACCTCCAGCTCAGGGCGCACGCCCAGCTCCTGTACCTGGCGAGCCATCGTGCGCAGCACGCTGGGGGTGTTGACCATGATGTAGTCACCGCCGGAGGCGAAGTTCATCGTGCCGCAATCGAGTGTGCAGATCTCGGGCAGCAATGTGCGCACGTGGTCGAGTCGTTCGGTGGCCCCGGCCATGTCGGTGCCGTCGGGATTGATCGGCAAGACCTGCTCGTCGCCGCCCAACACCAGATCGCCGCCCATGCCGGCAGTGAGGTTCAGCACGACATCGATGTCCGACGCACGGATCCGTTCCACGGCTTCTGCGTAGAGCTCCGTCGCCCTTGCACCCTTGCCGGTCTGGGGATCGCGGACATGAATGTGCACCACCGCAGCACCCGCCTTGGCAGCATCGATCGCGGCGGTGGCGATCTGCTCGGGCGTGACGGGCACATGCGGGCTCTTCCCGACGGTGTCGCCGGACCCGGTGACTGCGCAGGTGATGAATACTTCCCAGTTCATGGCGGTCTACCTTTGCTTGGGCCGAAGTTGGGGCCGATTGTCTGAACGAACGGTCAGCTAACTCTAGCCGAAACGAAACGGCCGGAGGATGGGGGGAACCATGGAACAACTCGAAGGTCTGCGGGCGCTGGTGACCGGCGGTGGGTCGGGCATTGGTGCGGCCATAGCGGCCCGGTTGCGGCACGGTGGGGCCAGCGTCCTGATTGTCGATGTGGATCCCGGGACATCGCCCGATGTCGTAGCCGACGTCTCCGACACGGCTGCGGTCGACGAGGTGTTCGCGGAGGTGTCCGCTCGCTTGGGTGGCCTCGATGTGTTGGTCAACAATGTGGGGATCGCCGGACCCACCGCTGCGGTCGACGAGATGGATCCGGCGGCCTTCGATCACTGTGTGCAGGTCAATCTCGGCTCGATGTTTCGATGCACTCGCAAGGCGGTGCCGATGTTGCGCCACCTGCCCGGCTCGATCGTCAACATCTCGTCGACTGCGGGCATCTTCGGGTATCCCCTGCGTTCGCCTTATGCCGCCGCCAAGTGGGCGGTCGTCGGTCTGACGAAAACCTGGGCGATGGAACTCGGATCGGATGGCATCCGGGTCAACGCCATCTGCCCGGGCTCGGTCGGTGGAGCTCGTATGGATGGCGTGATCGATCGCGAGGCCGCAACCCTCGGAGTTGCTCCATCGGCGGTGAGATCGGCGTACGAGAGCCAGGTGTCGATGGGGTCGTTCGTCGACGCAGCCGACATCGCCGAAGCGGTGGCTTTTCTGTCGTCAGCGGCCGCCAGGTTCATCTCCGGCCAGGTTCTTGGCGTCGACGGCCATACCGAAACACTTCGCACCACCTGTTCATAACGACGATGAATCGTGGTGGCGGCCGGCGCGTTATAGTCCTCGCAACTTGGCGTCGCGGTTAGGGGACGCACTCGATACAAGGGGGAAGTGGAATGGCGATTGATCCTGTGGAAGGTTTGATACCCGGTCGAATGAACCGGCGACAGTTGATCCTCGGTAGTGGCGGTGTGGTGGCGATCGCGGCCGCGCTTGGCGCGTGCGGCGATGACGACGACACCAGCACGGCGCCGGCCGGCACTGACGCCGCACCGGCCAGCGATGCGCCGACGGCCACGGATGCGGCTCCGGCGGCGACCGACGCCGCTGCGCCGGCCACCGAGCCCGCGCTGGCAGCAGCGGGTGGCATCTTGCGCGTCGGTGTTGTCGGCGGCGCAAATGACCTGCTCGACGGTCAACACATCGTGTCGAAAGCCGACATCGTCCGTCAGGCCACGGGTTGGGAGTCGCTGATGAGCTTCAGTCCCGAGTACGTGCCGGAGTATGTCAACGGCATCGCCAAAGACGTCACGGCCAACGCCCCGGACAACTACACCATCACCCTCAAGGATGGCGTCAAGTTCTCCACTGGCGATCCGGTCACGGCTGACGACGTGATCTACTCGTTCGAACGAGCGCTCGACCCAGACCTGGCGGTCTTCGGCGGCGGTGGCCTGCGCCCCATCCTCGAAAAGACGGGGTTGAAGAAGATCGACGACCAGACCGTCGAGGTCCAGCTCAAGCAGGCCGCATCGAACTTCAAAGAAACGTTGTGTGCCTACACGATGGCAATCGTGCCGGTTGGGTACGCGCGATTCGATGGCGACGTCACCAACCAGGTCGGTACCGGACCGTACATGCTCACCGAGTTCGAGGTCGGCAAGAAGTCGGTACACGTCAAGAACCCGAACTACTGGGACGAGGGCAAGCCGAGCTTCGACGAGGTGCACGTCATCGACTTCACCGACGCTGATGCGATGGTCAACGCATTCCTTGCTGATCAGATCGATGTGGTCAACGACATGCCGGCCACGGCTATCGAGACAATCAGCAGCGATGAGAACCTCAAGTTCCTCAACTCTGCCGGGGGTGGCTGGCTGACGATCGTGATGGCTGTCGACCAGGAGCCCTTCACCGATGTGCGCGTCCGTCAGGCGATGCGCCTGATCGTCGATCGCGACGCGTTCGTCGAGCAGGTGGCAGCCGGCTATGGCCGTATCGCCAACGACTTGTTCTCGCCTCTTGATGCGGCCTACATCGGTGACGAGCTACCGCAACGCACGCAGGACATCGAGGCAGCCAAGGCGTTGCTCGCCGATGCCGGCAAGAGCGACTTGACCATCGACCTGTTCGCCCCCAATGACACCGCTGGACTTCCGGAAATGGTCACACTGTTCGCCGAGCAGGCCAAGGAAGCGGGCATCACCGTCAACGCTCAGGTGATCGAGGGGGCGACCTACTGGGGTGACGAATACCTGAAGCGCACCTTCGCCGTCGACTATTGGGGCACCCGCAACTTCCTTCCGCAGGTTGCCGCCAGCAGCCTCCCGACGGCACCGTATCCCGGCGACCACTGGCCGCCGGCCGGCTCGACGTTCATCGAGGACTACAACGCCGCGCTCGCCGAGGCCGACGAAGTCAAGCGCAAGGTGATCACCGACAAGATGCAGACGGAGCTGTACGAGGAGGGCGGGTTGATCATTCCGTTCTTCGGCAACCTCATCGATGGCTACAACGTTCGGGTGCAGGGCCTCGTCGAGCGGCCGAACACCTTGAACCTCGACCACTACGGCCGTGGGTTCAAGAACCTCAGCTTCTCTGCGTGACTCTTCATTCCGGTGAGCTGAGCGGTTGATTCACAAGCGGCCGCCGTCTCCAGCCATGCGTTGGGGGCGGCGGCCGTTGTCAGCGGGGAAGGGTGTGGATGTCGAACAATCGAGGGATGTCGAACAATCTGGGGGTCGTTCGATTCGTCGCCCGGCGCCTTGCGCTGGGCGTGCTCACGTTGTTGATCGTCTCCCTCGTTGTGTTCGCCGCCACGCAGCTCCTGCCGAGCGATCCTGCGCAGTCGATCCTCGGCCGCAACGCCACGGAGGCGAGCGTTACGTCGTTGCGCCATGAACTCGGGCTCGATCAACCCAAGCTCAGTCAATACACGAAGTGGCTGAAAGGCATCGTCACCGGAGATCCCGGGCGCTCGTACGCCGCCAAGGTGCCGATCACCTCGTACATCAGTGACCGAGTGGT
>JAYTZE010000563.1:0-5915 GCA_043742385.1 Ilumatobacteraceae bacterium | reverse complement strand
CTCACCGATGGGCCGGCATGGGAGATCGTGTACGTCGTCGGGTTGTGTGCGCTCGTACTGGTGCGTCACATCGACAACATCAAGCGGCTGATCGGCCGCCACGAACTGTCGGCCAACCATCGATGATGGCCCACGTTGGCCACGGGGTGGTCGCACTGCAAGAGTCGAGCGCGTGATAAAGCTGCTGAGTCCGCTGGCGATTGGGCCGGGAGAGTCGACCTGTCGCGTGATGTTCGGCCCGCACGTCACCAACCTTGGCGACAACGACCGCCGTTTCACGCCGCGGCACACGGCGTACTACGCCAGGAGAGCCAGTGGCGGATGCGGCATCATCGTGACCGAAGGTGCCAGCGTGCACGTCAGCGATTGGCCGTACGAGCGAGCGCCGCTTGCCACACGTTGCTCGGCCGGCTGGCGCGAGATCGCAGACGCATGTCACGCATACGGCAGCCTGGTGATTGCATCGCTCGACCACTCCGGAGGGCAGGGCAGCAGCGCCTATAGCCAGTTGCCGCTGTGGGCACCATCGAGGGTTCCCGAGGTGAACAGCCGCGAGACGCCGAAGTGGATGGAAACCGCCGACATCGAATCGGTGATCGCCGGCTTCGCGGCGGCTACCGAGATTGCATTGGATGCCGGTTGCGACGGGGTCGAGATCAACGCCGGCCAGCACAGTCTCGTGCGTCAATTCCTCTCTGGATTGACCAATCACCGCGACGATGCGTGGGGTCAGGATCGGCTGCTGTTTGCCCGCTACGTGATAGATGCCGTCAGACCTCATGCTGCGCTGGTGGGCCTGCGGCTGAGCTGCGACGAGCTCGCTCCGTGGGCCGGGATGACGCCCGACACGGCGCCCGAGATCGCCGCGGCACTCGTGTCCGCCGGGGTCGACTACCTGGTCGTGGTGCGGGGTTCGATCTACACCGCCGACAAGACCCGACCCGACTTTCACGAGCCGACCGGTTTCAACATCGATGTCTGCCGCGCCGTCAAAGCCAAGGTCCCCTTGACGCCAGTGTTCCTCCAGGGCTCCATCGTCGACTGCGGACAGGCTGAGTGGGCCGTCGATGAGGGGATATGCGATGGCGTGGAGATGACCCGCGCCCAGATCGCCGAGCCCGACCTGGTCGCCAAACTGCGATCGGATCGTGCCGACACCATTCGGCCATGCATCCGCTGCAATCAGACGTGTCAGGTGCGCGACGTCCGCAATCCCATCGTCAGCTGCGTCGGCGAACCTTCCGCGGGTCGCGAGACCGAGGATCCCGATTGGTACGTACCCTCGAACACCCCGCGTAGCGTCGTGGTGGTCGGTGCAGGGGTAGCCGGGCTGGAGACCGCTCGCGTTGCTGCGACCAAGGGGCACCGAGTGGCTGTTGTCGAGAGGTCGGAACATGTCGGCGGGATCGCAGCCATCGCCGGGCCCGCGGCGCCGCTCGCCGCGTGGCTGGAGGCAGAGTGCCGCCAACTCGGTGTCGAGATCACGACGGGTTCCAAGGCGGTACCGCGTGGCGATGTGACCATTCAATGCACCGGCTCGCAACCGGGGAGGCGCGAGTATGAGATTGGCGACCCCTCGATGGTCATCGACATCGCCGACGTTCGCCGCGGCGCCGCATTGCCAGCTGGTCCGATCGCGGTGTTCGACCCGATCGGAGGACCCATCGGCGTGGCCCTTGCAGAGGAGTTGGGAGATCGGGCCATCCTGATCACACAGGATCACATCGCCGGCAACGAGTTGTCGCGGACAGGCGATCTGGCCCCGGCCAATGTGCGGCTGGCTCAGCGTGGGGTGACCATCGAGCGGCGCACACTGCTGCGTTCCGTGAGATCTGGGCGGGTCGAGGTCGAGGATCGCTTCACGGGAGAGCGACGCACCATCGAGTGTGCAGCGGTTGTCGACTGCGGCTTCCGTTTGCCGACCGATCCGATCGCCGGGGCCAACATGCGGGCCGGTGATTGTGTCGCGCCACGCACGATCTACGAGGCGGTGCTCGAAGGTCGACGCGCCGCGCTTGCCATTGACGCGGTGGGCGGCTCCGGGGGCGACCTCGTCTCTAGTGCGGTGCCACCGATCCCTGGTCGCGACCCGCCAGACTGAACGTCTGATGCGCACCCGTCGACCCGCCGCCGTCTTGTGGGACATGGATGGCACCCTGGTCGACACAGAGCCCTACTGGATCGAATGCGAGTTCGAGCTCGTCGATGCTCACGGCGGCACCTGGAGCCACGAGCACGCCCACGCCATTGTCGGCAGCGATCTCCTCGAATCGGGTCGCTACATCCGTGAACACGGCGGTGTGGATCTGCCAGTCGACGAGATCGTCAACCAACTTCTCGACGGCGTCATCGCTCGCGTGCGACGCAAGATGCCATGGCGCCCGGGCGCGCGCGATCTGCTTGCCGAACTGCGAGTCGAAAACATTCCGTGCGCTCTCGTGACGATGTCGTGGCGGCGGCTGGCCGACGCCATCGTCGCCGAACTGCCGCGCGGGTCGTTCGCGGCGACGATCGTTGGCGACGAGGTTCGCCGCGGCAAGCCCCATCCCGAGCCATACCTCGCTGCGGCGCGGGCACTGTCGGTCTCGCCGCGAGATTGCGTTGCGCTGGAGGACTCGCCCACTGGCGTGCGTTCGGCAACGGCGGCGGGCTGCCACGTGATCGCGATCCCACACATTGTCGAGGTGCCATCAAGTCGACGCCACCGACGGGTCGATTCGCTCGCCGACGTACGCGTCGACAACCTGCTCGTCGCACCGCCTCGGCGACGCAGCCTGGTTGTGGGCGCCAGTGTGCTGGTGCTGGCGGTGGCCGGTGTTGGTGCCGCAGCAACGCGCCAGAACTCGCCACAGCCTCCTCCCCCGATCGACATCCCGATCGATGCGTGGGCGCCGTATTGGACGCTGCCCGAGGCGAAAGAGACTCTCGGTAGCAATGGTCGAATGCTCCGGCAGGTATCGCCGTTCTGGTACTCGACGCACGACGTCACGACCATCTCGCTCGATGGCAACCTGTCGCCCGAGACGACGGCTCAGTTCGTATCGGCGGCGAGGTCCGCGGGCGCGAAGGTCGTGCCGTCGATTGTCGACGCAATGGAGGCAGGAGGCATGGCCGCAGTGTTGGCCGACCCCGCCTCACGCGCTACGCACATCGCCACGATCGCCGATCTCGCGGCAGCCAACGACTTCGACGGCATCGACATCGACTACGAGAAGTTTGCGTTTGCCGACGACCGGGCAACATGGTCGACCACTCGACCACTGTGGATCGACTTCATCCGTCAACTCGGCGAGCGTCTGCACGCCGATGGCCGCATCCTGACGGTCAGCGTGCCGCACATCAGCGACGGCGGGCGCACAGACCTCAGCGGCTACTGGGTCTACGACTACGCGGGGATGGCACCTCACGTTGACCAGATCCGGATCATGGCCTACGACTTCTCAACCGACAAGGCCGGACCGATTGCGCCATTGGACTTCGTGCAACAAGCGATCACGGCAGCCAAGAAGGTCGTCGACGACGACAGCAAACTCGTGCTGGGCATCGCGCTGTACGGATACAACTGGCCGATCGCTACGGTAGGCGCATGTCCAGCCGAGCAGGAGGGTAGGACCAGCGTGAGCCAACGCAACATCGACGAATTGATCGCCAAGCGCGCGGCAACGCCGGTGCACGATCCGCTGACGGGCGAGTCGTCGTTCACCTACCTGCTGGAAGTCAGTGACGGCACGACCACCTGCACACAGACGCGCGAGGTGCACTACGTCGATGCCGAGGGAGCCCGCCAACGTATCGACCTGGCACGCACCGAACGGCTTGGTGCGGTCGCACTGTGGGCCCTCGGTTTCGATGGCCCGGCCACATGGCAGAGCATCGGTCAACTCGCCCGGCTTCCCGGATCGACAACATCGGTGGCCGCACCATGACCACCTACGGCGTGATGTTCCGCAGGGAGTGGCCGGCCAATCGGTTGATCGACTTCGCCCGCCAGGTCGAGGCTCACGATCTTGACGAACTGTGGGTCGTCGAAGACCTCACCTTCCACGGTGGCTTCACCCAGGCCACCGCGGCATTGGCCGCCACGACGCGGATCAACGTCGGCATCGGGATCGCCCCTGCCGTGGTACGCAACGTTGCCTATACGGCGATGGAGATCGCCACGCTCGCGCAGATGTTCCCTGGCCGCTTTCACATGGGCTTCGGTCATGGCGTCGATTTCTGGATCGAACAGGTCGGCGCTGTCCCGCCGTCATGGCTGTCGTCGCTGCGCGAAACGGTTGTCGCCACGACTCGACTGCTGACCGGTGACATCGTCACGATCGACGGTGACTACGTGCACCTCGACGCCGTGCAGCTCGCGCATCCCGCACGATTGGTGCCACCGATCTCGCTGGGCGTTCGCGGCCCTCGCTCCATGGCACTTGCTGCGGAGGTCGGTGCCGGCGTGATCTTCGCCGAGTGGTCAGGACCGCGGTACCTTCAGCAGGTACGTGCCCAAATCGGGGAAGCCCCGAAGTTCACTGCCTTCGTGCAGGCCAGTGCCGACGTCGATGCTCTCGAGGCGATGATGGCCGAGAAGATGGCGCTACCGCGGTTCGCCAGCCAACTCGCCGCATACGGTGATGAAGCAGTGCCGCTCGACGAACTCGTCGTTGCCGGCGATCCGGTTACCTGGATCGAGCAAGCGCAGCGCTGGGTCGCCGCCGGTGCCAGCACCGTGGTCTTTTGTCCCCTACCGACTGATCCCGTGGAGTTGCCGCTATGACCATCGATACCGACCAACGCACCCGCCTCTCGGCACGTCGTGCCGAGATCAGCGCCCACTATCTCGCGCCCCGAGCCGAACGGCCCGCAAGTACGGCGCGCGGCGTTCACCATGTTGCCCTGCTCAGCAGCGACGTAGAGCGCACCGTGCAGTTCTTCCAAGGCGTGCTCGGCTTTCCGCTGATCGAGATGTTCGAGAATCGCGACTACGAAGGCTCGACTCACTTCTTCTTCGATATCGGTCATGGCAACACCCTGGCCTACTTCGATATGCCTGGTCTCGACCTAGGCCCGTACCAGGAGGTACTCGGCGGCCATCACCATCTGGCCATTTCCGTCGAGCGATCCAACTGGGAGCAGCTCAAGGCCCGCCTCGACGACGAGCATGTCGAGTATGCCCACGTCGATGGCTCGTCGCTGTACTTCAGCGGTCCCGATGGCGAGCGCTTGGAGTTGATCAGCGACCCGCTGATGGAGATGTACGGCAAGAGCGTTGGTTGACCTAGCCGGACGGAGGGAATAGTTGTGCGCGCAACTATGTTGTCTCGATCATGACTCTCACAGTTCAACGGGCCACCGATCGTTTCCACACCGACATCGATTGGCTCGACTCCAAGCATTCGTTCAACTTCGGTGGGCACTACCGCGAAGGCGATGGCGGTCACGGCCTGCTGCTCGTCAACAACGACGACACCGTCGCCGCCGGCGGCGGCTTCGGCACCCACGGCCACCGCGACATGGAGATCGTCACGTGGGTCCTCAGCGGCAGGTTGCAGCACCAGGACAGCGAGGGCAACAACGGGGTGCTCTACCCGGGCCTCGCCCAACGCATGTCGGCGGGAAGCGGCATTCGACACAGCGAGATGAACGCCAGCGACACCGAGCCGGTGCACTTCGTACAGATGTGGGTGCTGCCCGACACGGCTGGGGTCGATCCCGGTTACGAGCAGCTCGACATCAATGAAGCACTCGCCGGTGGCCAGCTCGTGCCGATCGCGTCGGGCAAGGGCCACGAAGGAGCCGTGAAGATTCACCAGCGCGATGCCG
This sequence comes from Ilumatobacteraceae bacterium, assembly GCA_043742385.1. Lineage (GTDB taxonomy): Bacteria > Actinomycetota > Acidimicrobiia > Acidimicrobiales > Ilumatobacteraceae > JAENVT01. Next base: position 104 of record JAYTZE010000563.1, on the reverse strand, counting down.
TGCTGTGGGGCGGACGCCTGGCAGCCGGCGCAACCGTCGAGCTGCCGAGCGACGAGCATGTACATGTGTTCGTTGCCCTCGGCGACGGCTCATTGAGTGACGGT
>JAYTZE010000562.1:0-3000 GCA_043742385.1 Ilumatobacteraceae bacterium | reverse complement strand
TGGGTCAGGCGGCCGGGCGGCGACGGCGGGCGAGCATCAGTGCGATTGCACCCGTGGCCAGTACTGCGCCGCCAATGGCTGTCGTGGAGCCGACATTGCTGCGGCCGGTTCTCGGCAAGGTGATGTCGGTGGCACCGAACGTTGGAACTGTTGTGGCGACCGGCGCGATGGTGGGGACCGTGGTGGCTGGTGGCGGTCCGAACGCGCAGGCGGTCGAGGTGAAGACGTTGGTGTCCAACGTGACCTCACCATTGCGAGCCAGAGTACGTCCCCGGATGTTCGCGCCGGTCTGGGCCGCGATCGATGTGAGCGCCAAGATGTTGCCGACGAAGGTTGAGTTTGTTCCCAGCGTGGCTGAGCTACCGACCTGCCAGAACACGTTGCATTCCGATGCACCATTGATGAGGAGGATCTGACTGCCCGATCCAGTGGTCAGTGTGGAGTCGGTCTGGAAAATGAACACGGCAAGGGGATTGTTCTGTCCATCGAGCGTCAACTGTCCGCTCAAACTCAGTGGCGCTTTGGCTGTTGCCGCATAGACGCCTGGTGCCAGCGTCAGTCCGACCAGATCCGGGTTGGTCTGGGTGAACTCGACCGGACGACCGGCGGCATCGAGGTAGGCGGCGGTGAGATCGCTCTGCGCTTGCAGGCTGACCGCGTTTGCCGACTCGATGGTGCCAGGGGCCAACACGGTGCCCGGGGGGAATCCGACGACAGCGCTTCCGGGCGCCAGCCCAGCACTCTTGTCGAGGACGCTCGGGCCTGTGTTGGTGATTGTTTGCCCGGCCAGCACCGAATAGCTGGCTGCGGTTGCCAAGCCGACCGTCGGTACGATTCCAGCGCTCGCCGGCTGACTCGTGGTTATCAACGCTGCGGCGCTGAGGGCGACGACCGGAACGGCAAGTCGGCACGCAACGCGCAAACGGAAACCGGCGGAATGGGGATGGATCTGTCGTGTCATGGTGCCTTCTCTGCGGAAGAACAAGGGAGTTTTCCGATTGACCTATATGGCGTATACCCACGCAGTCGGGGCGTCATACATTTGAATGCAGTCCGGGACCCCCTTGTCGGCTTCATCGGCGCCAACTTGAGCCGAATTTTTGGGTTGGTCGCCTTGGCCCATTCGGGCCACCAAATCTGCGAACATTGGGCCACTTCCAACCTTGATTGTCGAGGGCGCGCCATTACGCCCGGTCGGCAGCCGCGTAGCCGGGAGCAGCAGGTCCTTTCGACGGTCAGATGCCTCTGGTAGAAGTCTGCGACAGCCGCGAGGATGGTGAGGTCGAGAGGACCCACTGTGAACCGTCACCTCTTTGCGGATCGCCGAACTGCCGGGCTGCGCCTGGGTGCCGAGGTGGCCAAAGCCGCATACGTCGATCCGGTCGTATTGGGATTGCCGCGTGGGGGCGTGCCTGTAGCCGCAGCCGTTGCTCATGCGCTCAAGGCGCCACTCGATGTGATTGTCGTCCGCAAGCTCGGTGTTCCCGATCAACCCGAACTGGCGATGGGAGCGGTCGGCGAGGATGGCGCACTGGTGTTGAATCATGGCGTCATTCGCTCCGCACGTATCGGCGAACAGGAGCTGCGCGCGGTCGAGTCCCGTGAGCGTGGCGAACTCGAACGACGGGTTGAGACCCTCAGGCAGGTGCGACTACGTGAGCCGTTGGTTGGTCGCGCCGCCGTGATCGTTGACGACGGCATCGCAACGGGCGCGACGATGCGCGCCGCGATTCGGGTGGCGAAGGTGTGCGGCGCCGCAACGGTCACCGTAGCCATTCCCGTGGCTCCAGCCGACGTGGTCTCAGAGTTACTAGACGACGCGGACTCTGTGATCTGCCTGGAGCAACCTGACCCGTTCTGGTCGGTCGGAACCTGGTATCGAAGATTCGACGCCGTCAGCGCCGCAGAGGTCGTCGACATCCTCCGTTCCTATCCCGCCGAGGATCAATGATGTCGGGGTATCAGCCGCTCATCGCCCTCAGCGGGTGACCATCGTCGACCGACAAGATGCCCGCACGTACCGCGGTGACCACGGCGTCGAGTCGGGTGTGCACACCGAGATGTTTCATCGCCCGCCGAAGGTGATTTCGAACGGTGTGCGTTGACAGATCGAGACGGGTGGCGATCTCAGCAACGGTGCTGCCGTCAGCGAGAAGTTGCAGCACCTCCCGCTCCCGTTCCGAGACCGCGTTACAGCCCCCCGACCTCATTCGGCGTTCGTGCAGCAGGCGGGCCAGCGCGACGGGGGAGAAGTGGGCCTGGCCGGCAACCGCCGAGTGAACAGCGGCAATCAACTCCTCGACGTCGGCGGACTTGTTGATGTATCCGTCGCAGCCGGCGTCGACTGCCACCGCGAGCGCGTCATCGCCGGCTGATCCGCCGACTACCAGGATCTTCGTGCTCGGCGCACTGGCGCGAATTGCCGAGATCGTGGCCACCCCGCCTCCGTTGGAAGAATCGACGGCTACCAGGACGACATCCGGGAATCCGGCTCGACATTGTTCCACGGCCTCAGGGACCGTTGAGGCCGTACCGACGACCTTGATCGTGAGGTCGCCACCCAGCAGCGCCGCCAGTCCCTTGGCGACCATGATGTGACCGTCGACGACGAGTACATCGATCAGATCGGGAGTTTCCATTTCGGTCACCTGTTTTCGTTTTGATTCTCGTGGTCGTAGATCGGCCGAGCGCAGCTCCAGTTCGATCGGCCACTCCTCAACAATGAGGCGTACGGCGTCGAATGCCTAGGGTCCTCCGGCCCTCGTCGGCACGGGACAATTGGGGAGGTCGGGACGTCGGCCCTTGCTACAGCGTCGAGTGACGGTCAGACGCAGCGGCATTCCGATCGAAATCGACGCCGTCGATGTGGTGGTCGACGACTTGCTGCTACTGGTCGCCAGTGACCGGATCCCTGCCGACGCGCAGATCCGTACGCAGAACGTTTGCTCATCGACACCTTACGTCTGATCAACGGTGACTGAGGTCCCTAGCGACCGGACC
>JAYTZE010000561.1:0-3001 GCA_043742385.1 Ilumatobacteraceae bacterium | reverse complement strand
TCCGACGGACCAGCGTTCGACACCACGATCGTGTACGACACCGCAGTACCAGGCACCTCCGACACCACACCATCAGTCTTCGTCACCGACAGATCAGCGACCGCCACGATGTCGGTGGTGTCGACGGCGATGTTGTTGCCCGGCGTCGAATCAACACCGGGGCCAGGCATTACCACGGTCGCGGTGTTCGACAACGTGCCGGTGTAGGCCGCGTCGATCGTCGCTGTCACCGTGAACGAGGCCACACCACCGGCGAGGAGATCGACGATCGTGGCGATGTCACCGGTGCCGCTGGGACCACCGCACAGCGACCCGGCAGTCGCCACGCAGCTCCACGTTGCTCCGCCGAGCTGTGGAGGCATGGCGTCGGCCACGGGTGCGCCGGTGATCCGCGACGGACCGGCGTTGCTGACTTCGATCGTGTACGTCACCGAGGTGCCGGCAACGTCGCTGATGTTCCCATCGGTCTTGGTGATCGACAGGTCGGCCTTCGGGTTGATCGTGGTGGATGTCGAGGCGGTGTTGTTGGCCGGGTTCGGATCGTTGGCTCCGGCCGGGGCAGCGACCGTCGCGGTGTTGACGATCGTGCCGGTCGCCGTCGATGCAACCGTGCCGGTCACCGTGAACGACACGCTGCCGCCCGCGGCGAGGTCGACGGTGACCGCGATATCGCCGTTGACAGGGCCCGTGAGATCGCAGTTGCCGCCGGCCAGCGCTGCACACGTCCACGTCGCCCCCACCACGTCGGGGGGCACGAGGTCGCCGACCAGCGCGTCGGCGATGTCGGACGGTCCGGCGTTGGCGACGACGATGGAGTAGTTCAGTACGTCGTCGGGCAGTGCAGTAGCCAAGTCGACCGTCTTAATGATCGACAGATCTGCCACTTGCGAGATCGTGTCGATGTCGGTGTCGGTGTTGTTGGCCGGGTTCGGATCGGTCGCGCCAACAGGTACAGCGATCTGAACGGTGTTGGCGACAGGAGCCGTCGCCGCGGGGCTCAGTGTCGCCGTGAGGGTGAAGGTGACCGAGGTCCCCACGGGCAGATCGACGAGCTCGTTGATTGCCCCGACACCACTGGAGTTGCTGCACGACGCTCCGCCGGTCGCGGTGCACGACCACGCGACACCGGCGAGCTCCGCCGGCGGGATGTCGGTGACCACTGCACCGGTGATGTCCGATGGTCCGTTGTTCACGGCGACGATCTGATAGCTCACCGCGGTACCCGGTGTCGCCGTGGCGGAGAAGTCGGTCTTGCTGACCGACAGATCGGCAACTCGCGCCAGCGTGTCGACGTCGGTGGAACTGTTGTCGGCCGGTGTCGGGTCGGTGACACCGACGGGGACCGTGACGGTTGCCGTGTTGACCAGATTGGCGGCGGTTGACGCCGACAGCGTGCCCATAATCGTGAACGTCGCAGTGGCGCCAACGGTCAGCGAGACGAGACTATTGACGTCGCCGCTGCCAGACGCTGGGCACGAGCCGGGACCGGTGACCGAGCAGGTCCAGGTGACGCCGCTCAACGCCACCGGTAGCACGTCGGCAACCGTCGCGCCGACGACATCGGATGGCCCGGCGTTTGAAACGACCACTGCGTACGAGACTGGTGCGCCTGGCGTCGCCGTGGCCGAGAAGTCGTCCTTGATGATCGACAGGTCGGCAATGGGGTCGAGGGTGTCTGTGTCGGTCGACGAGTTGTTGCCGGGCACCGGGTCGGTCACGCCGGACGGAACCGTCGCGATAGCCGTATTGACCAGCGTGCCGAGAGCCGAAGCGGCCACGGTGGCGTCGACGGTGAACGTTGCCGTGCCGCCGGCGAGCAGGTCCACAAGCGCGGCGATATCGGCCGACCCGGAGGCCGGGCACGTGGAGCCGGCCGACGCCGAGCATGTCCAGGTGGCGCCGCTCAACGTGGCCGGCATCGTGTCGACAACCGTGATCGCAGACACATCGGATGGCCCATTGTTGGTGACGACGATCGTGTACTGGATCGCCAGACCCGGCGTCGCCGAGCTCACGCCATCTGTCTTGGTGACCTCGACGTCGGCGTGTCGCTCGATTGTCGTGGTGTCAGTGGCTGTGTTGTTGGCAGGTGTCGGGTCGACCGATCCAACCGGCACGGCCACACTGGCAGTGTTCGACTGTGTGCCCGCCGGCGTCGACCCGGCGACGGTAGCGGTGAGGGTGAACGTCGCCGTGCCGGCCGATGCCAACGTGACGAGGTCGCTGATGTCGCCTGAGCCTGCTGCGTCGAAGCAAATCGACCCGGGCGACGCGGCGCACGTCCACATTGCGCCGACCAGGTTCGTGGGCAGCCCGTCGGTGACGAGTGCGTCGGTGATGGTCGATGGTCCTGCGTTGGTGACGACGATCGTGTAGGTGATGGCTTCGCCCGCAGCGATCGACGTCAGCCCGTCCGTCTTGGTGATGATCAGGTCTGCGGTCGGCGTCACCGATGTCGTGTCGGTCGCGGCGTTGTCGCCGGGGGCGGTCTCGACGACACCCACGGGCGCATCAACGCTTGCCGTGTTGGCAATCATGCCTGTTGCCGGTGCATCCACCGTGCCAGCCACGGCGAACGTTGCTGTCCCGCCAGGTGTCAGCGAGACTGTGGTGTTGATGGCATTGCCCGATCCCGTCGCTGGGCACGACGAGCCCGACGACGCCACGCAGGTCCACGACACTCCTACGAGCGAGGCGGGCACGATATCGGTGAACGGCGCGCCCACTACAGCGGATGGTCCGGCATTGGAGGCCACGATGTCGTATGTCACGGTGTCGCCAGGTTGGGCAGCAAGGACGTTGTCGGTCTTGGTGACCGACAGATCGACTTCAGGCGACAAGGTGTCGACATCGGTAGCCGAGTTGTTGCCTGCATTCGGATCAGTAGCTGCCGGAGGAGCGGTCACCGTTGCGGTATTGGTCAACGTGCCAGTTGCCGAGGCAGCTACGTCGGCCGTCACTGCAAACGTCGCCGTGCCGCCTACCGTCAGGCTGACTGTCG
>JAYTZE010000560.1:0-1374 GCA_043742385.1 Ilumatobacteraceae bacterium | reverse complement strand
TTTGGTGCGTGTCGGAGACCTGATCTTCCTGTCGGGGGCGGCCCCGATACGACCCGACGGAAGCCTGGTGAAAGGCAAGGTGGGTGACGCGATCGACCTAGACACCGCTCGGCACGCTGCCCGGCTGGTCGGGCTGCAACTGCTGGCGGCGTTGCACGCCGAACTGGGATCGCTCGACGGTGTATCGCAGGTCGTGAAGCTGTTGGGGATGGTCAACTGCGCGCCCGGATTCAACAACACCCCCGGGGTGATCGACGGCTGCTCGGAGTTGTTCATCGAGGTCTTCGGCGAAGCCGGTCGCAGTGCGCGCAGCGCCGTTGGCATGGCCGAACTGCCTTTCGACATCTCGGTCGAGATCGAGGCGATCGTGCTGGTTCACGCCGACTGATCGGCTAGAGTTTCGTCATGACGAAAGTCGTCGATGACCAACAGGGGCAGCGATCGCGGTGTCGGTGGTGCCGTCGTGTGCTCCCGGAGCAGCGGATGGGTCGGCCGAGAGTGTTCTGCAGCCACGGATGTCGCCAATGGGATTGGGTCGGTCGCCAGCGGGCACGCGAACTGCAGCTGAACGAGCACGAGTTGATCGTCACGAAGGCAGAGTTGGATCAGCTTCACGACGAGCTGTACGTGCTGGCATGCGCCGTCAATGATGTCGAACGCGATCTGCAGTCCGCCGGTAGAGGCCCGCGAGTGAGCGAGGTCTCCGAAATGCTGTCGTGGTTGCTCGACGCGGCGCGCCCGATCCGCGATCGAGAACTGCATCCACAACGCCCATAATCGTCGTTATGTCAGTTTGAACCGGACCTGTCTCGATCTGCGACGGTATGCCGCCGACCGACACGCCGACGAGGTCGCCCTCGATCCGATAGGGATGAGCTGAGTGCACTCCGCGCAAGGCACCTCACTCCACGAACGTCTGCGCCCCCCACTTCCACGACCGTCGACCCACTCTGGGTTGGCATGACGGATAGATCGGGCTGAGGTGTCACCTAGGGACCGCAGGAACTCGTCTGTAGTTCTGACAGAACTATTAGAGGAGAGAACCAGGATGGAGCAGATCAGTAACAAAAGAGACTGGATCGCCTTCGCGTGTGGGGTGCTGGCGGTGCTCGCCGCAGTCTGGGTCTATTGGTTGATTCTGCCGGGAGTGATTCTCGGCGCGGTCGCCGTTGTGCTTGGTTGGCGTACCCGCCGCAACGGGGCCAGCGAGCGCGGAAGTGTCGCGATGGCCCTGGGTATCGTCGCGATCTTTCTCGTGCCCTCGACCCTGTTGATTGCAGACAGTGCGGAGGACTGGGGTCGGGACTGTGCGTTGGACCCGACCCATGATCCAAATTGCTGACTAATCGGTGCTGGTGGCGGTCGAACTGGGCA
>JAYTZE010000559.1:0-12006 GCA_043742385.1 Ilumatobacteraceae bacterium | reverse complement strand
TGATCGCCACCATGGTCGGTCGTGGCCACGCGGCGTTGCATCCGTGGGTCGGCACGCTTCACCGATCGCACATCGACGTGTGTCACGGCGCGGGCATCGAGGTCAATGCATGGACGTGCGACGACCCACAGCGGATGGCCGAGTTGATCGAATGGGGGATCGACGGCATCTGCACCAACGTTCCCGATGTGGCAGTCGACGTGGTCGCCAATTCTCCGAGTCCGCGCAGATCAGCCCTCGGTGGCGAGTGATGGGTAGACAAGGTTCACCGCATTCGGCCGATGCTCGAACCGAAGCTCCAAAGTCTCGCCCAGGTAGTCGCCGTCGAGTTGGAACGGGAACGGACGCGCCGACGTGACATTGAGACACGACAGGTCGGTCTGTACGTCGACGGTGTCGGACGGTTTCATGCCGCCACCGCGCAGCGCGCCGCCAAGCGCGTGGAGGATAGCCCCAACCTTCAATGTCTTGAACGTGATGGCCACCAGGCCGCGATCCAACGTGGCGGCCGGGCTGAGATCGAGGGGGCGATTGCCGAGGTATGTATACGGATTGGTGTTGAGCACGATCGTGAAGTAGCCGTCGACCGGCGTTGCGGTTGCCGACGTGCACACCTGGAAGTGAGGCTCGGCGCGGTCGTACTTGCTCATCCACGTGCGGACCGAGGCGTAGATGAACAGCGGATGGCCGAGCCACCGCTTCATCGATGCTCGGCGCTCGACCTCGCGGACGACGGCTGCGTCGTAGCCGATGCCGGTGTGGAAGCAGAAGTACCGCCCGTTGACGTGTCCGAGGCCGATGGGACGGATGTCGCCGGCAGCGATCCCGTTGGCCAGCAGTTGCACGGCGGCGACGGGATCGTTGGGCATCCCGAGTGTGCGGGCGAACACGTTCGTACTGCCTCCGGGCAGGATCGCGAGTGCTGTGTCGGTACCGGCGACGCCGGTGGCCACCTCATTGAGGGTGCCGTCGCCCCCGAACCCGATGACAACATCGACTCCTCGGCGGGCGGCGTCCTGGGCGAAGCGAATGGCGTGACCGCGCCGATTGGTCTCCACCACCTCGACGTCATTGCCACGGGCGAGCGCACGGTGCACCACTACGGTGCTTCGGGCCGTCACCGACGAGGCGAATGCGTTGACAACCATCAGGATTCGCAAGACCGCGACGATATCGGACAGGTTCCTGCTTGAGCCTTGGGCCAACGAGGTGGCAACGACCCGGCAGAGCTTGCCGCGGCGGCAGTTGGGGCTCGGGCCTACTACGCGGTAACAATGGTCCCCCTATGAACGTGATCGTCTGTGTGAAGCAGATCCCCGACCCGGCAATGCCGGGCGAGCTCAACAGCTCGACCAACACCCTGAAACGCGAAGGCAAGCTGATCCTCGACGAATCCGACAGCTACGGAGTCGAGATGGCCCTGCAACTCGTGGCCACCGCCGGCGAGGGCGAAGTCAGCCTGGTGTCGATGGCGCCCAACGACGAGGTCAGCGGAATGCGCACGGCATTGGCGATGGGCGCGGCAAAGGGGATCTTGGTCAGCGACCCGAGCCTGCAAGGCAGTGATGCGCTGACGACGGCGAAGATTTTGGCTGCGGCGATCGGCCGACTTGGTGGCGCCGACCTGATCATCGCGGCGACCGAATCGAGCGATGGCTACACCGGCACAGTGCCCGAGCAATTGGCCGAAGTGCTCGGGCTGCCATCGGTCACGTTCGCCAAGCACGTCGTGATCGACAGTGGATCTCTGCAGGTCAATCGCCAGACCGAAGACGGGTACGACGAGGTCACCTGCCCGTTGCCGGCCGTCATCAGCGTGACCGCCGGCGTGGTCGAGCCTCGGTATCCGAGCTTCAAAGGGATCATGGCTGCCAAGTCGAAGCCCGTCGAGACTGTTACCGCCGCCGATCTGGGCGTCACGCCGGTCGGGTGGGATGGAGCTGGCCAAACGATCTCCGGTGTGACCAAGGCCGAGGCCCGCGCTGCCGGAGAAATCATCGAAGACGACGGAGAGGGATACGCCAAGATCGTGGCGTTCCTCGAGAACCTGAAGGTCATCTGAGGAGCACCATGAACATCTGGGTATTCGCACAGGAATCGAACGGCGCGCCGACCACGGCGACGCTCGAACTACTCACAAAGGCGCGGACCGTGGCCGGTTCCGGCGGGTCGGTCACGGCATTCGTCGGAGGTGACGCAGCCTCCGTTGCCGGCTCGCTCGGCGACCATGGCGCGACCAAGGTGTACGCGACCGGAGACCTCGGTGGCAAGCTCCCCGGTGTCGCCGTCTCGGCAGCGATGAAGACCGTCGTCGACGGCGGTGATTCGCCCGATCTGATCATGTTCCCGCAGACGTATGAGGGACGCGACGTGATGGCTCGCCTCTCGGTCAAGCTCGATCGAACTGTGTTGACCAACAACATCGACATCTCCGTCGAGGGCGACGCTGTCGCCGTCACCACTCCCGTGTTCGGCGGGAACGTCTTGGTCACCACGACGTTCACCGGCCCCGGCCCGCACCTCGCTGCCTTCCGGCCGAAGAGCTTCGCGGCCGAGGCATCGGGCGGCGCCGCAGCAGAGGTCGTGTCGGCTCCCGTGCCCGAACTGGGTGCAGTCGGTGCGGCTGCCGTCGTCGCCGTGCACGTCGAGGAGTCGAGCGGACCCAAGCTCGACGAGGCCAACATCGTCGTGTCCGGCGGCCGCGGACTGGGTGAGGCCTCGAAGTACGAGATGATCGAGCAGCTGGCCAAGCTGTTGAAAGGTGCCGCTGGCGCGTCACGCGCCATAGTCGACGCCGGGTGGGTGCCATACAGCTACCAGGTCGGCCAAACCGGCAAGGTCGTCAAGCCGGGTGTGTACCTGGCGTGCGGCATCTCCGGCGCGACGCAGCACATGGTCGGCATGAAGGGCGCCAAGAACATCATCGCCATCAACAAGGACAAAGAAGCGCCGATCTTCGGCATCGCCGATCTCGGTATCGTCGGCGATGTTCACAAGGTGCTGCCGAAGTTGATCGAAGCCCTGCAAGCCCGCGGCTAAGCCGCGTCGTGGGCGCTGATCGCCCAGGCGTAGCCCTCGGCGGGATCGGCGACGGCAAGTTGTAGCTCCCAGCCGAGACGCGGCTCACCGACGTCCCACCAATACCACTCCAATGCAGCAACGGCGTCGCCGAGTTCATCGGACACCAATGGCCAGTGCTCGCCGAGATCGGCCAAGGCGGCCACGGTCCACCACGCGCCGAAGCGACCGATCGCTGCACCGCGGCGTCGACCGTGGGCACCTCCGCTGGCGCCGGCCCACGCCAGCCAAGCCAGCGCCATGGATGGTGCGATGGGTGCCAGGCGGCCGGCGGTGACGCCAAGCGCGGCGACGGCTGCAGTGGCGGTGCCCTCGACCGCAACGATCTCGGCATGCCCGTTCGACGACGTAGTCCACGGTTCGATCAACTGACGCACGGCCAGCGTCACGTCGGGATCATCGATGACGTCGGCCCTCTCGTCGCTCATCTCGGTGAACCGCGCTGAGTTGGGCAGCGGTGGCGCAGGCGCAGCAATGCCGTCGTCGCTGTATTCGGCCAGGCAGTACGTGGGTTCCCATGACTGCAACTCGAACGGAACCTCCAGCGGGTTGGCGAGGTCCGTTGGGATTCGTTGCCCTCGCAGTGCACATTCGTGAGCGATGAAACCAACGCGTGGTCCGTCGGGCAGCGCAGCGCGCAGATCGCTGAACTGATGCCGCTGGGCGACGACCTCGGTCAATGGGCCGATCGTGAACCTGCCGCTCTCCTCATCGAGCACCTTGGTCGCCCACTCAGGCGCCGCCCACAACGCCAGTCGATACTCGGCCAGCGTCGCCGCCGGCCACAGTTGCCTGCCGGTCGCGACTGCCGCACGGCTTCGATTGCGCAGCTCGAGCAGAGCCTGCCAATCGGCGTCCCGGCAGAGCGTGTCGATCAGCCGTACCAGACCGTCGAGGTCGGCGCGATGGATGAGCGCGTCGAGGTCGTCGATCGCACTCATGCAGGTATCACGTCACACAATTGGCCACGGATATCGACGACCAGACTGGTCGACCGGGAACACCGGATTCGTCGCCACCCACTGGGCTCGCTCCTGCAATGCGGCGACCTCATCGTCGTCGAGCAGGGTGGCAATCTCGAGTGGTACTTGCTTCACCACTGGTTGGATCGCGTCGATCAACGTCGAGTCGATCGGCTCACCACCGAACTCCCACACGACGGTGCGCAACTTGAAATCCGCTGCGAAGCACAAGCCGTGGTCGATTCCCCAGATGTGATCCTCGCCATCGATGAGGACATGCCCACTCTTGCGGTCGGTGTTGTTGGCCAACAGATCGAACAGTGCAACAGAACGCAGCGTCTGGTGCAGGTCCGGCCGCTCCTCGTGGATCGTGAAGTAGTGCTGACGATGATCGACATCGACGAACCATTGCATTGAACCCTCGCCATATGGTCCATCGCGCAGCACGGTCGGGGGAACGAGGTCGAGTCCCAACACCTCGCTGAGGTGGTATGCCGCGACCTCGCGTCGATGCAGGCCGGGTTCGAAATCCCAGAGCGGGCGCTCGCCGCGCAACGGCTTGTAGATCGCTTGGGAGCGGTGGTCGCCACAACGGATATTGACCAAGAACGTGGCGTTGCTGCTCCACGGCATGCGCCCCTCGACCTCGATCTCGCCGCACGTCAACACGTGCAGCTGCAGGGCGCGACCGGTCAGTTCATTCGCGGACATGGATGGCCATCCGGATCGATCGGGTTGCCACACCACTGACACGGCGGTCGACCTGCAGCGACGATCGAATCGGTATGACTGCACAGCGCCGCCGCCTGTCCACGGGTCAGGAACACACGCAGATGGCCGCGGTCCTCGACCGCCTCGGGATCGGGCTCGCCCTCTTCATCGACCGGCACGACCTCCTCGAGTTGCACGAGCACCCGATCGTTGTCGCGGTCGTAGCCGAGACCGATCGGGCCGAGCACAAACGCAGGGTCGACGGGCTCGGCCAACTCCATGGCAGCGGGAAGCGGTTGCTCGGCAGGTGACGGCAGATCGCTCATCACCTTGCGGAGATAGTCAGCGATGGCGGCGGCCTGCTGCTTCTCGCACTTCACCGTGACGCGAGTGGTGCCGCGGCGGGCCTGCAACAGGAACGTGCGCTGACCGGGCTGACCGATCGCGCCGACCGTGAAGGCATCGACCTCGTCGAACTCGTAGAAGACGCCCATCATTGCCTCATGATGGCCGGAGCTCAGCCAGGGATCCACCCGTGGAGTTGACGGTCAGCACTACCGGCCCACCCACCGAGTAGGCAATCGCCGTGATCGAGCAGGGACTGATGACGATGCGCTGGAACAGGTCGATGTGCGTGCCCATCGCGTGCGCCACTGCGGCCTTGATGGTGTCGGCGTGCGAGACGCACACCACTACGCCGCCGTCGTGGGCAGCGCGTAGCCGATCGAGCGCGGTGACCATCCTGACCTGCATCTCGGTGAAGCTCTCACCCCCCGGGAAGCGGAACGTCGACGGTGCTCGCAGCACCGTGTTCCATTCAGGAAGCTTCATCAACTTCTTCAGTTCAGCGCCGGTCCATTGACCGAAGTCACACTCCAGCAAGCCCTTGTCGACGTGCACTTTGAGCCCGTGGGCCTTGGCAATGGGCGCCGCTGTTTCGCGTGCCCGCTCGAGTGGCGAGGCGTACACGGCGTCGACCTGCTTGAGTACGGCGATGCGATCGGCGGCGGCCTGGGCCTGCGCCTGGCCGGCATCGGCGAGATGCAGGCCGGCGGCGCGGCCGGGCAAGATCTTGCCGGTTGTCGGCGTCAAACCGTGACGTACCAACAAGAACAATGTTGATGATGGGGGTGGGTGCTGTGGTCTCGCCATCTCGATGTTGCAACTTAGTGTGCAAACCGTGGATTCGCTCCTTCACCTCGCCGCCGACGTGAGTTCGTGCCGCCGCTGCCCGCGTTTGGTCGCCTGGCGCGAGCTGGTTGCGGTCGAGAAGCGGGCGGCATTCCGCGACGACGAATACTGGGGCCGCGGTGTTCCCGGCTTCGGCGATCCGCAAGCCAAGATCCTGGTCCTCGGGTTGGCTCCCGCAGCGCATGGCGCCAACCGCACCGGACGGGTGTTCACCGGCGATCGATCTGGCGACTGGCTGTATCGGGCCATGTGTCGGGCTGGCTTGGCCAACCAGCCGACATCGGTGTCGATCGACGATGGCTTGGCGCTGACGGGAGCATGGGTCACCGCTGTCGTGAAGTGTGCGCCGCCCGAAAACAAACCATCGCCCGACGAGCGCTCGTGCTGCCGTCCGTTCTTTCAACGTGAAGTGCAGTTGCTCAGCAACTTGCGAGTGGTGGTGTGCCTGGGCGCCTTCGCCTACGAGGCCGCGTGTGCCGAGTTCGGTGTGCGACCGCGGCCGAAGTTCGGCCACGGTGTCGAGGTGGTCGCGTCCAATGGCTTGTGCCTGGTGACCTCGTTCCACCCCAGCCAGCAGAACACCTTCACCGGCCGCCTCACCGAGCCGATGCTCGACGCAGTGTTTGGCCGGGCGGCCGAGTTGTCGACTGGCGGCGCGCCGAACCTCAGCGGCTCAGCACGCGACTGAGTGCGGCGCCGACCATGTGGTTGGCGGCCACGGCGTCGTCGAGGAAGTCGGATTGCGAGAAGAATCCGTGATACATGCCGCTGAACCGAACATGGCTGGTGGGGACGCCCAGTGCTGCGAGCCGGGCGGCGTAGGCGTCGCCTTCATCGCGCAAGGGGTCGTATTGCGCCGTGATCAACATTGTCGGTGGCGAGGCAGCCACGACGTGGTCCGCTGCGAAGTGTGGTGACACCCGCGGATCGGTCAGGCTGGTCGAGGTGCCGTCGAGGTAGTGGTTGACGAACCAGCTCATCGCTGCCGCCGTCAACTGCGGCCCGTCGGCATTCTCGGTGAAGCTGGGGAAACTGCATGTGAGATCCGTAGCTGGGTAGACAAGCACCTGGTAGCTCAGCCGCACTGGGGCGAGATGTCCGACGACGATGGCCAAGGTGGCTCCGGCCGAATCACCACCGATGGCGAGCCGATCCGGCGAGCATCCGAGCGACGTCGCGTTGGCATGCGCCCAGCGGATTGCAGCGACGGCGTCTTCCAATGCAGCAGGGAATGGATGCTCGGGTGCCAACCGATAGTCGATGCTCAACACCGCGTGACCGCTGCTGTTGGCCAGGATGCGACAGAGGTTGTCATGGGTCTCCAGGTTGCCGATCACCCAGCCGCCGCCATGCAGGAACACCAGCAGGCCGAGGTCGTCGCGATCATTGGGTCGATACAGCCGAGCTGCTATGCCGCCTGCATCGATATCGCGGGTGTGATGGATCGCGGCGGTCGACGGCCGCTGGCGCTTGGCGCGAAGCTCGCGTGCCTGTGCCGGGGTGCAGGCTTCGAGCGTGGGTTCGCCGAGGGCGGCCATCAGCGACAGCAGAGATTCCGCTTGGGGATGCAACGGCACGTGGCGATTCTGACACGACTACCGTGATCGACAATGACCGACGACATCACTCGCTACGACGCTGTCGAGGCGTACTGCGGCCAACTCAGTGTCACACCCGGCGAGACGATCGCATTGCACGTGTCGTGTCGCGTCGATCGGTACGACATCGAGATCCATCGTTGGGGCGCCGCCCGAGAGTTGGTGTGGAGCGCCGCCGATCTCGCGGGCGACGAGCAGCCAACACCCGTCGACGCCGATGCCAACGGCTGCGACTGGCCAGTGGCTGTGAACGTACCGATCGGCGATCAGTGGCGCAGCGGGTTCTACCTCGTCACGCTCACGGCCCACGGCGCGCCCGCAGATCGCGCGGCGGGCTATGCCGGCTTCGTGGTCCGTGCCGGCGGTCTACGGGCACGCGCCTTGCTCGTGCTGGCCACCAACACGTACAACGCCTACAACAGCTGGGGCGGACGAAGTTTGTACACCGGTGGTTCGCGCGTTTCGTTTGCTCGACCATTCGGGCGGGGAATGTTGATGCGGCCGTCGACCGAACGCGACGATCGCAAGTCCCGCCCGACGTATCGTCGGGAGGAACCCGATGTCGACGGACTGATCTATCAGCAGTACCGATTCGCCAACGGCTACCCGGGGTTCATGGGTTCCGCCGGATGGTTCACCTATGAACGCCGGTTCGTGGAGTGGGCCGAGGCGCAAGGCTTCGAACTCGACTTCGCCGTGTCGAGCGACCTCGACGGCGATCCAGAAGCAGTTGCCGGCTACGACCTCGTGCTGGGGGTCGGGCACGACGAGTACTGGTCCGCCGGGCAACGGACCGCTGTCGAAGAGCACGTCCGTCGAGGGGGCAACTACGTCAGCCTGTCGGGCAACACCATGTTCTGGCAGGTGCGGTTGGAAGATGACCGGCGGGCGATGGTCTGCCACAAGTACCGCGCCCACGAAGTCGACCCGGTTGTCGGCACCGACGCACAAGTGACGATGACCGGGATGTGGGCGGATCCGTTGGTCGCCCGGCCGGAGACGGCGTTGCTTGGCGCCGGATCGGCGTATGGGCTGTACAACCGTTTCGGCGCGGCGACGCCACGCGGCTCTGGCGCCTTCACGGTGTATCGCAATGAGCACTGGATGTTCGCGGGAACGGGTTTGCGCTACGGCGACCTGCTGGGTGTCGACGACGGTGTGGTTGGCTACGAGACCGTTGGTTGCCGATTGGCCTTCGACGACCACCAGTTGCCCATTGCGGCCGGCGGCGGCGGGACTCCCGACAACGTCGAGGTGGTGGCCTTCACCCCATCGTCGAATCTGGCGATGGGCGAGTACCCGGCATCGATCGCCGCGCTTGACGATCAGGGTGATCTCGAGTTCATCGCCTCGCGTTTGTATGGCGGGGTCGACCCCGATTCGCTGGCCCGCTGCCGGTACGGCAATGCCGTGATGTTGACCTGTTGCCCCTATGGCGGCGGCGGCGAGGTGGTCACGATCGGCACGACGGATTGGGTCTTCGGCCTCGCCGGAGACCCGTTGGTTGCCCAGGTCACCCGCAATGTCATCGAACGCGGTCTCAAGCGGTGATGGTCGTTCGACGGCTCGTGCTGGTCATCCTCGTTGTCGCCGCAACGAGTTGCAGCTCGCCGCCCCGAGATGAGGCGCGCGAGTCGCTGGTCGACCAGCTGGAAGAAGGCGGTCTCGATCGGCCAACAGCGGAGTGCGTCGTCACCGCCTTCTTCGACGGCAAGTCCGATGCCGAGCTGCAGGGATTCTTCGATCGCGAGGAACTGACACCGGATGAGGCTGCCGAGTTCGCTGCGCTGGGCAAGAGCTGCGCTAACCAGTCGTG
The DNA here is from genome assembly GCA_043742385.1 of Ilumatobacteraceae bacterium. Taxonomy (GTDB): domain Bacteria; phylum Actinomycetota; class Acidimicrobiia; order Acidimicrobiales; family Ilumatobacteraceae; genus JAENVT01. The sequence continues at coordinate 2,650 of JAYTZE010000559.1, read as the reverse complement.
AGCTGTAGTTCGGAGAACTAGCGCGCCGGATAGCTTTACAATTTGTACATCACCGAGCAGGCCATCACGTAGCAGGCCATTACCGAGCAGGAGGGGTGCGCCAGTGTCACGAATTCTCACCGTCGCCGCCGCGCAGCTCGGGCCTGTGCAACGCGATCACACCCGCAAGGAAGTGGTTGAGCGGATGATCGCTCTGCTGCACCAGGCGGCGCAGCACGGTGTGGAGCTCGTCATCTACCCCGAGCTGGCACTGACCACGTTCTTCCCGCGCTGGTTCGTCGACGACATCGCCGATGCCGACCATTGGTACGAACGCTCGATGCCCAACGCGGCGACTCAGCCATTGTTCGACGAGGCCCGCCGGCTGGGCATCGGCTTCTGCATCGGTTATGCCCTGCTCGACGACGCCGGGCATCGGTGGAACGTGCAGACGCTCGTCGAGCGCGATGGGTCGATCGTCGCCACGTATGCCAAGACGCACATCCCCGGGCACGAGCAGAACGAACCCGACCGGCCGTTCCAACACGCCGAGCGCTACTACTTCGAACCGTCGCCCGATGGGTTTGGCGTGTGGAGAGCCTTCGGTGGCGTGATGGGCATGATGATCTGCAACGACCGGCGTTGGTCGGAGAGCTATCGGGTGATGGGGTTGCAAGGCGTGGAGATGATCCTGTGTGGATACAACACGCCGATCCACTATCCGCCGGATCCCAGCCAAGACATCTTGCAGGGCTTCCACAACGCGCTGGTGATGCAGAGCGGCGCCTATCAGAACGGCACATGGGTGGTCGGCGTCGCCAAGGGCGGCGTCGAGGAGGGTGTCGACTCGTTGGCGCAGTCGATGATCATCGCCCCCAGCGGACAGATCGTCGCCCAGGCTGTCAGTAGCGACGACGAACTGGTGGTTGCTCGCTGCGACCTCGACTGGTGCAAGCGCTACAAAGACACACTGTTCGACTTCGATCGCTATCGCCGGCCCGAACTGTACGGCCGCATCACCGGTCAGCGCGGCGTGGTCGAGCCGCGTGATGGCTGCGACCTGATGGCTGGCATCTGATGGCTGGCATCACCTCCGGGCTCGTGTGCGGGCATCATCACCTGTATTCGGCGTTGGCCCGTGGCATGCCGGCACCGCCGAAGCAGCCGATGAACTTCATCGAGATCCTCGAGCAGATCTGGTGGCGCCTCGACGTGGCCCTCGACGACGAGATGATCCGTTGGTCGGCCATGCTCGGAGCGACTGAAGCGTTGCTGAGCGGTACCACTGGCATCATCGACCATCACGAGAGTCCGTCGGCCATCGACGGCAGCCTGACGATCATCGCCGAGGCCTGTGCCGAGGTGGGGGTGCGCGTCAACTGTGCGTATGGGGTCACCGACCGCCACGGTTCGGCGCAGGCGTTGCGTGGGCTTGCCGAGAACGAGCGTTACCTGCGCGCCGGCGGGCGGGGGATGGTGGGCGTGCACGCCGCGTTCACCTGCCGCGATGAGACGTTGGTGGCTGCGTCGGAGTTGGCTGCCGACCTCGGCGTCGGAGTGCACATTCACGTGGCCGAGGGGATCGCCGATCGCGATGCCGGCGCCCGCCTCGAGCCGCTTGCTGCTGACGACTGGTTGTTGGTTCACTGCGTGCATCTCGACCGAACCTTGTCCGGCACGATCGCTCACAATCCGCGCTCGAACATGAACAACTCGGTGGGCTACGCAACGCCGACCGCTCGGCCGAATCCGGTCGTGCTGGGCACAGACGGCATCGGTGCCGACATGCTCGAGGAAGCACGACTCGCCTACGTGCGGCTGCGCGAGTACGACGTGGCCGCCACGCCCGACGTCGTGTGGTCATGGCTCGAGGAGGGCTACCGCTTCTTTCCCGAGTGTCGCGACGATCGCGTCGAGTTCAACTACGACCACGCCGACAGCGCGTGGCACACCGCGTTCACGCCGGGCATGCGGGCGGTCAACGTCATCCTTGGCTCGGGCGAGGTTGTGCTGCGCGACGGCAGCCCGACGCGTGTCGACATCGACGAGGTGCGCGCCAAGGCTGCCGAGCAAGCCGCACGGCTGTTCGCCAAGTTGTGAATCACGTTGCGACTCAAGTTGTGAAAGGGCCCCCCGATGACCACACCAGCTGCGATCTATCTGCAAGACGCGCATCCGATCCGCGAGGGGATGGAATTTGCCAAGTACGCCGAGGCCAAAGGCTTCGACGCGGTGTGGCAGGCCGACAGTCGGCTGGTGCGCGACGCCGTCGTACCGATGGCGGCGTTCGCCTCGGTCACCGAGACCATCAAGATCGGCTCGGGTGTTGTTGATTGCTGGACCCGCAACCCGGCCCGGCTGGCATCGACGTTCTCGACGCTCGACGACCTCGCCCCGGGCCGAGTGATTCTCGGTATCGGTGCCTGGTGGGATCCATTGGCGGCCAAGGTGGGGATTCAGCGAGCCCGCCCGCTTGGGGTGATGCGCGAGATCGTGACCACGGTGCGAGCCTTGTTGCACAACGAGACGGTCAGTTTCGACGGCGACTACGTGCATCTCGACGGCGTCGAATTGGACTACGTGTACCAGGAACGCCGCCCGAAGGACGTGCCGATCTACATCGGCGCGACGGGGATGAAGATGATGGAACTCGCCGGTGAGATCGCCGACG
>JAYTZE010000558.1:0-12009 GCA_043742385.1 Ilumatobacteraceae bacterium | reverse complement strand
CGCGTTGCCGTTGACGTTGTCGGGGAGCGATCCCGACGGAGACACGTTGACGTTCGTCATCGCCACCCCGCCAGCGCACGGAACGTTGTCTGGCTCTGGTGCCAGCCCTACATACAACCCGGCGGCCAACTACAACGGTCCCGACTCGTTCACGTTCACCGTCGACGACGGGCTCGCTACATCGGCGCCGGCCACAGTCTCGATCACGGTGTCGCCAGTAAACGACGCTCCGGTCGCCAACCCCGTCACGATGTCGGCGATCTCCGCCCAGCCAACACCGATGACCCTGTCGGGCACCGATGTCGACGGCGATGCACTGACATTCATCATCACAGGGGCGCCGTCGCACGGAACCCTCGACGGCACGGGACCCATCTTCACCTACACCAGTGCTGCAGGCTATGTGGGCGCCGATTCATTCCTGTACGCCGTCAGCGATGGCCAGAGCCAGTCACCTTCGGTCACCGTGTCGATCACAGTCAACGCACCCGCGAACGGCCTCACGCTGTCGGTGGCCGATGATGCTTCGAGAACGTCGAACCCCCGACCATTGGCCGGCGCCGTGCTGAGCTCGGGTGTCAGCGCCTACATCTTCGCCGGCACCACACAACTCGCAGGAGTGCGACAGGTGACGTTCGCGCTGGACGGCACACCTTTCACGTCCGACAGGTCGAGCCCGTTCGACTTCGCCGGCACGTCCGGCCGGCGGCCTTGTCGATCATGTGCGTACGACGCGTACCCGTTCGAGTCGAACCTGCTGACGCTCGGTACCCATCACATCACCGCCACTGCGCTCCTGCGCAACGGCTCACGGGTGGTACTCGACGCCACGTTCACGGTCGCTGACACCACGCCTCACAGTCTTGCGGTGTCGTCGTCGTCGAATCGTTCGTCGCCTGGACCACTCGCCGGCGCCACGTTGACAGGTCGGAGATTCATCTTCCTCGCCGCAGCCGATGATCCGATCGCCGGCCTACGCAGGGTGACCTTCGTGCTCGACGGCAGGACCATCGCCACCGACTCGTCAGCGCCGTACGACGCGTCCGGCACCCGTCGTCGCGTGCCGCTGGGGATCGACACGCAGCGCATGCGAAACGGCAATCACCGACTTGTCGCGATCGTCGAGTTGCAAGGTGGCGGCCGGGTCGCCTTCACCGCAGACTTCCAGGTCGCGAACTAACCGAACCTCACCGGATCAGGAGCCCGGTGGCGGTGCGACAACTCCGAGGTCCCCGAGTTGACTCAGCGCGGCAGCGACGCGTTGATCGTCGCCATCCATTCGACCGATGCCCATCGACGCCAGCGCGATCTCATACGTGAACCCGTCGGCTGTAGCGAGTGCGAGTGCCATTTCGAACGCGCGGCGGGCTTCGGCTTCGCGACCAACCAGCAGCAGCGCTCGAGCCCGCAACCGGGCCAGCGTGGCCGGCAGCACCGCCACGTCGCCGAGACGGGAAAGAGCTGTCGCCGCCTCGTCGGCAGCATTGAGTGCAGCCGACGCATCACCGGCGATGACGTGGATCTCAACGAGACGCACCAGCGAATCAACGGCCAAGTCGTCAGCTCCCAACTCCCGGAACCCGGTCAACGCCTCGGACTGAAGGCCGAGCGCCTCCTCCGGCCGGCCCTGCCAGGCTGCGATTCGAGAGAGCCCACTGAGTGTTCCGAGCGTGCCGTAGGGATAGTTCGCCGCCTGCGTCACCCGCCGCACGCGCACGAGCAGGCTCTCGGCGTCGTCAAGTCGAAACTGCAGGGTCAGGACCTCCGCCAGGTTGTTGTCCGCCAGCGCGGCCCCGAGCACATCGCCCGCGCGCTCGTAGTGACCAGAGCTGATCTTGAAGTCGGCGACGGCTTCGGGCACACGGCATTCCTGCCAAGCGCTCACACCAAGGTTGAGGAACAGGTTGGCGAGTCCAACCGAGTCATCGAGCGCGCTGAGCAGCGCCAACGCGGCCTGCTCGTGGACAAGGCGTTCATGCAAACCGAGGCATGCGCAACACCACTCAGCGAGTAGATGCGCTTGCGCGAGGAGACGTTGGTCATCGGTGTGCTCGAAGTCTCGAAGGAGGGTGCGGCAAAGCTGGAGGCATGCTGGCCAGTCGCCCATGTGGTTCCGGATGCTCGCTCGGGCCAACCGGAGGTGACCAGACGCGTTGGAATCCGGGCATGACCGCATGGCGCGAGCCGTAGTGACCAATCCCGCGCGATAGCGCCCGAGCTTCTCGAGAAGCCTTGCTCGATCCACGGCGATCAACGCTCGCTCGCGTTCGTCGATCAGACGGGCTGCCTGTACCAGAGCGTCCAATGCTGCCTCCGGATGTCCGGCTCGCTCCGCTGCGTAGGCCAAGCGGCGTTGGGTGGCGCAGCAATCCATCGGTGAAGCAGCGGTTTGGCGCTGTGCGACGACTACGTCGCGCAGCAACGACTCGGCGATCTCCATCGCGCCCTTGAGGACTGCCGCCTCCGCGGCCTCGCTATTCCAGCGGATGATCCGGTCGGGCAGGCCGGAACCGGTGGCATGGAAGGCCAGCGCCGAAACCGGGTCGGCGACGGGCACGGAAGGACCCCAGTCCTCGATCACGTCGCCGGCAAGTTGGTGGACTGCGCGGCGCCTGCGCAGTGACAGGCCTTCGTACGCAGCAACCCTGACCATGTCGTGTCGGAACCGCACGGTGTCGTCGCCGAGTACGACCAGGTCGCCCAGCTCGCGTTCCCACGTTTCCGCGACGGTGAGGTCGGGCCGGTTCAGGACCCGGCTGGCGAGGGCCCGGCTCATGGTCGAGCCGAGCACCGACGCGTCACGGATGAGTTCACGCCCTTTGATCGGAAGTTGATCGATGCGCGCCGCGAGGACGCGCTCGACGGTCTCGGGGTATGCGACGCCGGCCATCGCCGATGTGCTCGCCACGGAGCGAGCGAGCTCGATGAGATACAACGGATTGCCCGCAGCAGAAGTTCTCAGCCTCGAAAGAGTTGCATCGCTCGCCACACTCGCCGGTAGTTCGCGGAGCAACAGTTGATCGGCGAACTCGCTGTCGATCGCCGCCAGCTCGATGGTGGTCACCTGTGATGGAGACCAGCCCTCCGGCCGTCTCGTCAGCACCACGGACATCTGCGGCCCGAGCATGCCAGTGAGCACCTCGAACAGCGCCCTTGAAGCCTCGTCGATCCAATGAACGTCCTCGAACACGAGCACTGAGCCCTGCCCGACGAGCGCCAATATCAGTTCGGTGACAGCCAGGCGCAACCGGTCGGCGCGAAATGCCGGATCGAGCGCTTCGACCTCGTCGGTTGTTGCGACCTCGGCGCCGATGACATCGGCGATCAGCGGAAGCCATGGCACGAGGTCCGGTGCCACGTCCTCCACGCTTGCCGTGATCAACACGCCGGCCGTTCGATCGTCGGCGCGCGGGTCGATACCCGCAGCCGCACGTATGAGGCGGCGAATCGGAAGATACGGCGAGGCGATCTCGTGGGGTTCGGCCCGCATGACGAACCATCGGCGATCACTCTCGAGACTTCTGGCCTCCTGCCAGAGGCGGGTCTTGCCGACCCCCGCTTCGCCAACCAGTTCGACAACCCCGCCGGCCCGTATCCCTTGCAGAAGGTGTGCCAGATCGTTGTCGCGTCCGACCATCGGCGGAGTGGGTCCATCAGCCTGGTGAGCATCACCGATCTGATCGTCGGCGACCCGTCCGACCACGAACGCACTGATCGGCGCCCGCTTACCTTTCACCAAGAACGGCTCCAACGGCGTCCACTCGAACCGACCCGGGCAGGAGTCGTAGAGTCGCTCGCCGGCAATGATCTCGCCTGGTGCCGCCTTCGCCATCAGCCGAGCGGCAAGGTTGGTCGCGTCGCCCATGACGATGTAGGTGCATCGCTGGGGATGCCCCATGTCGCCGACGAAAACGACTCCGAGATTGGCACCGATCCGAAGCGGCGCGGGTGTCTCGTCGGCGATGCGTCGAAGCACGCGCAACAAGCGCTCACCGTCGCGCTCGGTCGCCGTGGGTGCGCCGGCAATCAGAGTCCATCGCACCGAGTTGGCCTCGGCCTGGGTCTCGAGCCAGCAGACGTCGAGGTCGGTCGCGGCGCTGTCGACGATCTCGGTGATCTCGGCCAGACGCTGGTGGACACGTTCGGTGCCGTGCTGTTCCAAGAGGTCGTCGGTGCCGTTGAGACGGATGAAGGACATCGCGACCTGTTTGAGTTCTCCAGCACGGTGACCGCTGTCGACCAGAGAACCGAACTGGGTTGGTAGCAACCTCGCTGCGTGGGCATCGACTGCAAGGGATCGTGGTCGGAAACCATGATCTGGTGCAGGGTGGTCCGGCACCACGCGGGAGAGATTCAGCCGCAGTGCCCCGTCGACCGGGCGGCGGGCCACCCACGATGGTGGGAGGGCGGCAGCGAGCCGATCGTTGATCAGCGCCTCGCCCGCGCTCGCTGCTGCTTCGAGTTGCGCCATTGACGTGCTAACGGGCCCGGCCACGACGAGCGCCCGACGCGTGGTGCCGAGTAGATGGTACGCCTGGGTTCCAGTGGCCATTCCACACGACATTCGCAACCTGGCATCGCCGCCGGGTGTCACGATCCGACCGTCGGCGACCATGAACCGAAACATCTCGGCGGCCGCTGCAGCCGCTCGGCGTTCGTGGTCGGCCCCGGCGAACAGCACGACCATGGCATCACCGCCGAACTCGAGCACGTCTCCGCCACCACGAAAGACCTGACCGATCAATCCGTTGAACACGGTGATGAGGACGTCGTTGATGTGTTCGGCACCGCTTCGTCCGAGACGGGCCAGGCGTTCGGTGAGTTTCGTGAAGCCAGAGATGTCGAAAAACGCCAGCGTGCCGTCGACCTCGCTCCACCCCGATGCCGGGGCTGCGGTCATCACGTTCAATGCCAAGTCCGACACGTACGCATGCAGAGACCATCGCGACTCTGCGATAACCATGTCCGCCCCCATCCCTCGATCATCGTTACCTGCAGCGACCATGTGGGTCAAGCCGGACGTGTGCTATTTTGCGAACAAAGCAACAGTCCAAAGAGCCTGTTCACGGGGGATAGATGAGCGACGATTCCTACATCCTCCGATTGCTCGACGAATGCCGCGACGAGATCAAAACCTCGGATTCGAAGGCCAGCATCATCTTCGCCGCAGTTGCCACCGCAACCGCGCTGATTGCCAGCCTTCTGCTCGACGAGAGCCAGACGCTTCGCACCAATGGCGCTGTCGTCACCACGCTGTCGACCATCGCTGTGGCAACCCTCCTGGCGTCGATGCTGATGCTTGGCCTCGCTGTCACTCCACGTGTCGGCCGACCCGAGGCCGGCAAGGCGAGGTACTTCGAGGAGCAGGCGCAGTTCACGACTCACGAAGCGCTCTATGCCGTCGTGTCAGCGGATGCATCCGCTCCGGGGATACGTCATGCCCAACAGCTGCTCACCTTGTCGCGCATCGCCCGCCGAAAGTATGTGCACGTGCGACGGGCGATGTTGGCGGTACTCGTAGCGGTCGCCGTGATGTGTGTTGCTGTGTTGTTCAGCGTGGTCAGCTGAGGCCAGAGCCGATCGCCGCCGGCCGCTGATTCAGGCCAGGGCGATGCCGGCTCGACGACCAACTTCGCGACCGTCGACCGCGGCGCGCCAGTGTCGAGACCGCAGCGTCAGTACGCCGAAGCCGGCTAGCAGCAACACGGCTCCCACACCGAAGGCAAGGTGCAGGTTGGTGGCATCGCCGATCGAACCGATGACCAGCAATCCGATGCCGTACGACACGCCCTGCGCGGACTGCATGATCGACATCACCCTGCCTCGGCTGGCCGCTGGTGAGTCTCGCTGGATGATCGTCGACGAGGTGATGTACAACCCTGCCGCGGAGCCACCGAGCAACGCCGAAGCGCAGACCACCCACACGGCGCTGGGCGCGGCTGCATAGAGGCCGAGCCCGATCGCTGATGTCATGATGAGCCGACCGATGAGGCGCGATCGCGGCTGGCGATGGGCGAGCACCGTGACGGTGACACCGCCGATGATGGCGCCGAAGCCCTGCGCTGACGCGACGAGTCCGGCCAAGCCGGTGCCGCCGCCGTACTCCAACCGCGCATAGATCGGAATGAGGCCCATGAACGGAACGATCGTGAGGTTGAACAGCACCAGCAGGGCGATGCCATGCCAGCAGCCCGGCGTGAAGCGGGCCGTTCGCAAACCGCCGACCAATCGGTCGGCGATCGTGCCGTCGCTGTGTGCCGCAGGGAACGAGCGTCGAACCAGGGCAACGGCGGCGGCAAGCACCACGAAGGAGGCCGCATTGAAGCCGATCGTCCACGCCGGACCGACCGTCAACATTAGCGCAGTGCCCAACAGTGGGCCGATGATGCGGCCACTGTTCCATGAGTAGACCCCCAACGAAACCATCGCCAGGAATTCCTCGGGGGGAACCAGGTCCGGGAGCATGGCCGCGTACGCAGGCGCCCCCAAGGCCCCTGCCGCACTTGCAAGAAGGATCAGCACGATCAACAGTGCCGGGGTCCGAATGCCGAGGCCGAGCGTCACCGCCAGCGCGGCGGTGACCAAGGCCTGCACCATCAACGCCGTCGCGAAGACCTTGCGACGGTCGAAGCGATCGGCAAGTAGTCCCCCGACCGGTGAGGCGAGTGCCTGAGGCGTAAACGTGGCCAGCGCGACCAATCCGGTCTGGATAGCCGAGCCGGTACTGGTGGCAACCAGGCTGCCGACGACGATCAACTGCACCCACGTACCGACGTCGCTGACTACTGCGGCACCCCACAGCAACCGCACCGCTCGATGGCGTAGGGGCAAGAAGGGCTGGTTTGTCACAACGTGTACCAATGTACCGGTACAGACGATTGAATAACGGCCGGTTTTGATAGGCCATTTGGCACATTCCGGCATCGCGGTCCCAGCTGGTCCTAGCACTAAAGGGCCACTTGACTCGTCGCCCGAGTCGTCGTCAACTGTGGTGGTCGGGCACGGTGTGCAGGGGGCGCTGAAAGAGGTCGACATGAGTTGGAGCACCCGGATCAGCAACGTGGCGGCCTTTGTGCTGATCACCACCCTCGTACTCCCCGGAGTCGACGGATCCGCCCCGATCGCCGTCGCGGCTCCACCCGCAGCTCCCGCGCTGATCGCGCCGGCAAACGGCACAAGTGTCACGATTCCTCTGACAATCTCCTGGTCGCAGGCGCCCGATGTGGGCGGGTACAACTGGGAGATCAGCCTGTCGTCCGACTTCAGCGTTGTGATCGAAAGGAATCCTGCGCTGTTGGTGGGGGCGACCACGACTCAAGACATCATCAGCGGCCTTTCGAATGGCACCTACTTCTGGCGCGTCCAAGCAGTGAGTCGCGACAGCGAACCGGGAGCCTGGTCAACGCCGCGCAGCGTCGCCGTCACCGGCTCGAGCGCCGGAGTGCCTGGCTCGGCGACTCTCGATCCGCCACAGAACGCGACCCTCTTCCACTCGTGGGAGACCATCACGTTCACATGGAGCGCCGTGCCAGGCGCGGTGAGCTACATCCTCCAGCAGTCGATCGATCCGACGTTCCCCACCGACACGAGAGTGCGCCAGGTGGACATCCCCGGAACGACGTACGGAATTTCGTTCAACCCGAGCATCCAGGGGAACTTCAAAGCACGCGTGATCGCCGTCAACGCCAGCGGCCACAAGGGGCAGCCTTCCAACCTGGTCGACTTCAGCGTGCTCGACAGCAATCCATTTCCAGCGCCGCCAACGCTGGTGGCGCCCGCGAACGGAACATCACAGCAACTGCCGCTGACGGTCTCGTGGACCCACGTACCCAACCATCAGGACCTGGGGTATCAAGTGCAGATCGCCACGAACTCCTCGTTCACGAGCGTCGAATCGACATATCGGCTCACCGAGAACCAGAGGATCGTGCCGTCGCTGACGGCGGGAACGAAGTTCTGGCGGGTGCGTTCACAGCACGGTTACATCGGCTCTGTCGAGGCCTACACCGCCTGGTCGACTACCGGCACGTTCACGGTGCTCGCGACTCCACTGCGGATGGGTGCAGTCACTTTCCCTGCGACCAAGTTCAGCGGTGGGGAAGCGCGTGGCAGTCTCGACCTCACCGGTGTCGCGCCTGCGGGCGGTGTCACTGTCACGCTGACCACCAGCCATCCAAACCTGCTGCCCGAGCTCCCAGTGTCGAGACAGATCCCTGCCGGCAGCTCGTCGGTCGACGTGCTCGTGGCACCCACAGGATTTCCCAACTCACTCCGGGGCATGCGTGTCGGTTATGTCACGACGCCGACACCGGTGACAGTGACCGCGACGTACAACGCAACGTCGGTGTCCACCACGATCACACTGCTGCCTCCGACTCTGAACGACACCCCGTTCCAGCTGTTTCCCGTCAAGGCCACCGGTGGCGACGAAATGTTCGGAATCGTGGACCTCGAGGTCGGCTGCTTCGCCGGCTTTTGCGATGGTCTGGCCCCTCCGGGCGGGTTCGCGGTGAGCCTTTCGAGTTCCTCTCCGGCAGCGACCGTTCCGGCGACGGTCATCATCCCCGGTAGTGCTGGCGGAACACAGTTCTCGATTCAGACCAGCCCCGTGACGACGAGCACGATCGTCACGATTACCGCACGCGCCGGAAACGTCACCGCCAATTGGCCGATCACGCTGACTCCGTCGCCCGCGCCGGACTCTCTGACGTTGGATCCAGTCGAGACTGCCAACGGATCCAGGGGAATCGTCAGGATTCCGCTTTCCTCGATCGTCGGTCACGATCAACACTTGCGATTGACGAGCAGCAATCCGCAGGTCGCCTCGGTGCCTGAGCTCATGACCATCCCGGCTTCGACGGAGTCCGGCGTCTTCTTCATCGTCACCAGCGCGGTGACCGCCCGAACGGTGGTCTCGATCTCAGTGACCGGCGGCGGCGTGACGCGCTCGACTGATCTGGTTGTTCACCCCAGCCTGCCGCCACTGACCGGCTTTTCCATGAGTCCGATCAGCGTTCCTGGCGGCACGTCGGCAACCGGCACCGTCACCCTCGGCAGCGCGGCACCAACGGGTGGGATTGCCGTCAGCCTGAGCAGCTCCCTGCCCGGCGCGGTCAGTGTGCCGACGACCGTCACCGTGCCGGCGGGTGCAACGAGCGCATCGTTCACCGCAACGACGTTCCCGGTTGACGACACAACTGCGCAGCTCGTCGCAACTCTTGGCGACACGATGCTCTTCGCGTCGCTGGGCGTGACGCGTGCTTCGTCGGTAACACTGTCGGCACTCACACTGAGCCCGAGCAGCGTCGTAGGAGGCTCGTCGTCGACCGGCACGGTCACGCTCACCGCCGCCGCGCCGACGGGTGGCGCTGTCGTGACACTCTCCGACAACTCCGCTGCGGCCACCGTGCCCGCGAGTGTCACCATCAGCGCCGGCGCGACGAGCAGAACGTTCACGGCGACGACCTCAGTCGTCTCGAACCAAACCGCCGTCAGCATCTCCGGCTCGTACGGGGGCGCCACACGCAGCGCCACGCTGACGGTCAATCCGCTTGTGGCGCCCACGCTGCAGAGCCCAGCGAACGCTGCCACGGGAGTGGCCCAGCCGGTGGCGTTCAACTGGTCCGATGTTGCCAATGCAGTGGACTACGAGATCCAGGTCGACACCACCTCGACCATCGCCGCGCCGTTCACTGCCAACCAGATCGTCAACGTGTCGCAGGCGTCGATCGGTGGTCTCCCGGCTCAGCAACTGTGGTGGCGGGTGCGGGCCCGAAACGCGGCGGGTGTGTTCGGCCCGTTCTCGTCGACGAGGTGGTTCACGCCCGTGGCAGTTGCATCCACGCCGAGCTTGTCGACGGTGTCCGTCTCTCCGACCAGCGTCGTGGGCGGTGCAGGCTCAACCGGCACGGTCACGCTGACCGCGGCCGCACCCGCCGGCGGCGCGCTGGTCACGTTGACAAGTTCGAATGCCGCGGCCACCGTGTCGCCGAGCGTGACCGTCACTGCGGGCGCGACCAGCGCGACGTTCGCGATGACGACCTCGCCGGTCGCGGCCACCACCGCAGTGACGCTGACAGCGACCCATGGCGGCGTCAGTCGCAATGCCACGCTCACGGTGAACCCTGCTGCCCCGTCCGGCGCCCTGCCAGCACCGTCGCTCGTCAGCCCCGCTGATGACGCCCGCTTCAACTCGGGCCAGACGATCGTCTTCGACTGGTCCGACGTCGCCGGCTCGGCGAGCTACATCATCCAAGTCGACGATCAGGACACCTTCTCGTCGCCGATCGTCAACCAAACGATCTCAGTCTCGACGTACTCGACAAGCACGCTGCCCGTGACACGCATGTGGTGGCGGGTTCGGGCGCTCGACGCGTCCGGCGCCGCAGGCGCGTGGTCGTCGGCCCGGAGATTCGAGGTGCGATAGTGGACAGACGTTCATCAGCCATGAACGCGCCGCAGGTCACAAGAACAGAAGTAAACCGATCGACCTATTGTTGAGGCTCGCCCTGGGTGGGAACATGTTGCCGCATCACCTGGTCGATGAGTTGCCGCGCAACGTCGAGCCCGGCGCCCGGCACGTCCAGGGGATTCGGCTTGTCGACCTCGATGATCTCGTCGCAGACAGTGCCGAGCTACAGGTCAGGTGTCGCGAGGAGATCGTCAGCGACGAACTTCGGCGCTATCAACAGTGGATGGCGGGACGCGCGGTCGGGCACCTCATCGCCCAACTTCACAACAATGTTGAAAGCGCCTGTCGACCAACGATCGAACGATCGCGGACTGACATTTGCATGGATTCGGAACTGCTAGAGGCAACGGCGCGCAGCATGGCCGGCAAGTTGCTGCACGGCCCAATCGTGACCATCAAGAACCTCATCGCAGCAGGAGACGAGAGCGCGGCTTTCGCTGTTCTCGCCTCCTGCGGAATCGCCACGGGCTCCACCGCTCTACAACATCGAGTGGATCTACCCCTGCAGGAAGCATCATGACCCAGGCAACAGCTTCAGCCATCGGCTGTCCATTCCCTCACGCCACTCAAGGCATCCAGCGGTCACACGCCGACATGGTCGTTCGCAAGTTGCTCCGCGTTCGTGAGCAGCCGAACGTACAATCGGCACACTCGGCCGTGAAGGCGTTCCGTCGGTCGATGGTGATCTCGACCATTCGGTGCACGCTCACCTACTTAGTGTTCCCATTCGCGCTGCCGGCGCTGGGCCTCATGGCTGATACGGGCGTTGTGCTCAGCATCGTGATCGGCACGCTCGCCAGCCAACCTCGACCCCAACCGCATCCGTCAAATGGCCGAGGGCCTACGAGTCACCCGCGACGAGACGAGAAGATTCTCCACCCTTCGCACCGCTCTTCTCACCCACCCGACCACTCGAGGAATCGATCTTGCGGCTCCGACAAACCCGAGCCGGCGCCCACCGGAGATGTCCATCGAGATTCTCTGAAGCGGCATCGCCGCGCCACAACGCGTCCATTTGGACCGCGTGCGAAGATGCTGTCATGTCCCAATCTGCAGGCATCTGCGGTGTCTGTCACCGGTTTCGAAGTCGCGGGAACCGCAACGACGCTGGCGACCTATTCATCTGCGCCCAATGCCAAGCCGACGCCAGGCAGCTCATCGAGATCCAGGACAGCATTTGGGGCGAAACAGGCGCGATGAGCGATTCACCGGACCAGTCCGACGAGCCAGCTGACCCGTGAATGGCGAATCCGTCCTACGAAACGTTCTCCTGCTCGGGGACCTCGGCTCGCTCCGATCGGCAGTTCGGTACTACCTGAGTCCATGTGTCGCCGTGCGCGGCACGGACAGTCCTGGCCTCCGATTCTCTCGCACTTGTCAGGCTGGCGATCCGTTCCTTGGCCAGTTCAGTGCGTCTTGCCGAGCCAGTCTGTGATTCTCGAGTCAGCCTGATGCCTGTTCGATGCGGATCGAGGCGAGCATGGCGGCGAGCGGCGCGGCGTCAGGGTTTTCTCGAAGGTCCGACGTCACCGTTTTGA
>JAYTZE010000557.1:0-5923 GCA_043742385.1 Ilumatobacteraceae bacterium | reverse complement strand
TCGATGCACGCTTTGCGAGACTCCGTCGCCGACCTCTGCGCCTCGTGAGAGCCTGCTGAGAACGACGTCCGCAGTCGGTCGTAGGATGCCGCGATGTTCGAACTGACCAGTGAACTGATCGCCGAGCTGACGTCAATTGATACGCCGACGGTTTGCAACGCTCTGGAGCTTGTTGTTCCGGAGAGGCGGGGCTATGGGTTCACAACGAGACCGCTCGTGTGCACTCGGCCCGAGCTCGGACCCATCGTCGGTATTGCTCGTACGGCAACGATACGCGCCGCTCATCCCAGCGACTCCGACACCGAGCAGGCTGATGTGCGTGACGCGTACTACGCGTACATTGACGGCGGCGCCAAGCCAAGTGTGGTCGTCATCCAGGACCTCGACGATGAGCGCGGGTACGGCTCGTTCTGGGGCGAGGTCAACAGCAACATCCACAAGGGTCTCGGATGCGAGGCGGTGATCACCAATGGCAGTGTGCGCGACCTACCTGACATTGCCCAGGGGTTTCAGATGCTGGCCGACCGTGTTGGACCGTCACACGCCTTCGTTCACGTGGTCGACTTTTCCCGGCCAGTGACGGTCGCCGGGATGAGGGTCTCCGATGGCGACGTGATCCATGCCGACCAACACGGTGCAGTGGTCATCCCTCGCGGTGTATGCGGCGAGATCAAGCAGGCAGCCGACTTGATCGGTCGTCGCGAACGTGTCGTCATCACCGCCGCGCAGCAGCCAGGTTTCGGCATCGAGGCGCTGCGCAGAGCCCAGCGTGGGGCCGCTGGAATCTGACGAGCCTCGGACCACAAGGCAGACTGTCGGGAATGACAGCGTCGGCGACACCGTGAGATGACGTTGAGCGCCGCGAGCTCTCGCCCGTTGGTGCCAGCCTCGCCGGCCGCCGCTGTACTGGATCATGTCGGGACCGAATGCGACATCATCGTCCCGCTGGCAAACGGTGAACCGATCACCTTGCTCGATGCCATCGAATCCGAGGCGGAGCGTCTGTCAGGTGTTCGAGTTCATCAGATGCATGTGCTGCACGACCGGCCGTATCTCCATGGCGTGTTCGGCGATCGGCTCCGGCATGTCTCGTATTTCCTGTCGCACGTCACCCGGCCTTGTTTCCAGGCGGGCACGATCGATCTCGTTCCCAACAACTTCTCCGAGATGCGCGCCATCCTCAAGCAGGCCACGACCGATCCGCTCGTGCTCGCTGCAGCGTCACCTCCTGACAGGCATGGTTACTTCAGCCTCGGACTCAACGCCGACTATGTGGCGTCGTTCATCGGTCGGTCCCGCTTCTTCCTCGAGGCGAACAGTCAGATGCCGCGGACCTTTGGACGCAATCAGATCCACGTCAGCCAGGTGGCCGGGTGGACAGAGGCTGACTATCCGTTGCTCGACCTGGCCCCTGCCGCTGTGGGTGAGGCTGACCTGCAGATTGCAGCGTTGATCGCCGAGCGGATCCCGAATGGTGCAACGATCCAAGTTGGCATCGGCACGATCCCGAACGCGATCCTGTCCACGCTTGTCGACCATCGCGATCTCGGCATTCACACCGAGTTGATCTCCGATGGTGTGATGGAACTGGTCGAACGAGGCGTGGTGACCGGCGTGGCGAAGCACTTGAATCGCACCAAGACGGTTGGCACGTTCGCGTTGGGAACGCGTCAGTTGTACGACTTCCTCCACGAGAACACTGCGTTCGAGCTGTGGCCCGTTCGGTACGTCAACGATCCTCGCGTGATCGCCCAGGAGTCCAAGTTCGTGTCGATCAACGCGACCATCGCCGTGGACCTCATCGGACAATGTGCGTCGGAGACCGTGGCGGGAACGTACTACTCGTCGAGTGGGGGCCAAGCCGACTTCGCTCGAGGGGCAATGTACTCACCAGGCGGGCAAGGTTTCGTCGTGCTGCATTCGACCGCCAAGGATGGATCAATCTCCAAGATCGTTCCGCAACTAGCGGCCGGCGACGTCGTCACGACGCTCAAGAACACCGTCGACAAGGTGGTCACTGAATGGGGCGTTGCCGAGCTACGCGGTCGTTCTATCCGCAACCGAGCCGAGGCCCTGATCGCGATCGCGCATCCCGATCATCGCGATGATCTCCGTTCCGCCGCCCGACGAGTGGGTTTCATCTAACAGGGCTCAGTCCGGCACAAAAACCACGATGGACCCCTCGTGTTGAGGGGTCCATCGTCGGGTGCGTTGATCGTGGATTACTTGGCCACGCTCATCGACTTCACTTCTCCGAATGTCGAGTCCTTCACGAAGGCCTCGGGGACGGTGTCGGGGATCTGAATCTTGCGCTCCTTGCCGGCCCATACCAGGCCGCCACCCATGAGCAGGAACACCAGGCCGAGACCGGCGAACAAGCCTGCGAAACCCAACCCCATCTGCAGGGTCGAATGGGTCACTGCGCCGACGCCGAGCTCAGCGACAAGACCGTGCGCCGTACCTGACCAGGCCATCTCGCGAGCCGGTCCCTCGATCGGGTGCGAGCGGTCGAAGCCCGTCCAGTAGCGACCGTCGACATCGAACTCGTAGGTGCCAGCGTTGAAGGTCTCGTCGTTGTACACGACGTCTTCGTCGAGCGTGACCGTCTGGGTGCTGTTCAACGTATGGAAGGCGACCGTGGCCATCTGGTACATGTATTCGGTGGCACTGTTGACGAGCGGGTTGCTCGGGTCAAGATCCGACTCGACCACCGGGAACTTCCAGTCGTCCTTCAGCAGGGTCATGATCGCGTCGGCGCCTTCAGTGGTGCCCCGATCGGTCAGGTTTCCCTCGTCGTCGTACTTCAGCGTGACGTTCTGGGCCTCACTGAACGCCTGCAGTGATCCGTAACCATCCTGGACCTTCGAATATGTCACGCCGCCGGCCACCACGAACCCCAGGCCGATCACCGCGAGGCCAACTCCTACAACTTGCAACCGCTTCATGGTCCTACTCCTCGTTTGTGTTCGTGATTTCTTTCACGATCACCTCTTTGGACAACTCTGGCCGTTGAGGAGAGCACGATGAAGGGCCAGAGGTTGGTGAGCTGACAGGCACAAGGTCCCGTCCCGAACTGTGACTCGAACACGCTGAGACGCGGGCTCGTCGATCTGGCAGCCTTGGACGATGGAACATTTCGAGGGACGCGTCGCCGTGATCACCGGAGGCGGCTCGGGAATGGGGCGTGAACTGGCACGCCAGCTGGCGGCCGACGGCTGTCATGTGGCGACCTGCGATGTGTCCGCAGAGAACCTCGCCGAGACGCTGGCTTTGTGCGAGATCGGTGCGCTTTCAGGCACGCGCATCACCACGTTCGTCGCCGACGTCGCTGACGAGGATGCTGTCGTGGACTTCGCCGAATCGGTGGCGACCGATCACGAGACCGACCACATCAACCTGCTGTTCAACAATGCAGGCATTGGCGGCGGCGGCAGCTTCGTGCTCGACGAGCGCATCGAATGGGAAACGACGTTCAACATCTGTTGGGGCGGCGTGTACCTGTGCACGCGGGCGTTCATGCCGATGCTGCTGGCCAGCAGGGAAGGGCACGTCGTCAACACCAGCAGCGTCAACGGATTCTGGGCGTCGCTCGGTCGTGGAATCCCACACACGGCGTACAGCGCGGCCAAGTTCGCCGTAAAGGGCTTCACCGAGGCGTTGATCACCGACTTCAAGTTGAACGCGCCACACCTACGAGCCTCGGTCGTGATGCCGGGTCACATCGGGACATCCATCTTCCTCAACTCCGGCAAGGTGCTGGGTCGTGAGCCGAAGGAACTGACAACGGATCAGATCGCCCAGCTGCGGATTCGGCTGCAGCGCGCTGGCATCGATGTCGGCAGTGCGAGTGACGACGACATTCGCCTCGGGATGCAACTGCGCGGCGAGATGTTTCGTGACAACGCGCCGACGACCGCAGCTCAGGCAGCGACGGTGATCCTCGACGGCGTTCGTGCCAACCAATGGCGAATCCTTGTCGGCGACGATGCAGTGTCGCTCGACGAGCTCGTGCGGGAGATGCCGGGCGAAGCGTACGACGAGTCGTTCATCGAGATACTGACTTCCCGTCAGATCTTCAACTTTGGTTAGTGGCGGCGCTGCGATGCTGTACGGCGAGCTGGTTGCCGCGTCGCAGCGAACTGCGGCGACGTCGAAGCGATCGGAGAAGGTCGCCACGTTGGCCGAGTTGCTGCGGGCGACGGGCCCTGGCGAGATCGAAGCCGCTATCGGGTTGCTCATCGGCGATCCGCGCCAGGGCCGGCTCGGCGTCGGGTGGGTCACGATCTCGAACCTGCAGGTCGAGCCGGCATTCGAATCGTCATTGACGATTCACGACGTCGACCACTCGCTCACACAGGTTGCCGCGTTCGAGGGCAGCGGCTCGCAGGGCGAACGGCTGCGAGTCATGCGCGCGTTGTGGTCGGCGGCCACCGAGGCCGAACAGAACCACTTGTACCGGGTCCTGACCGGCGAGCTGCGCCAAGGCGCCAACGAGGGTGTCGTGGCCGACGCCGTCGCCAAGGCCAGCGGCCAGCCAATCGCAGCGGTCCGCAGGGCGGCCATGCTGCTCGGCGACCTGGGGCGCGCCGCCCATTTGGCCCTCACCGGTCAGCCGCTCGATGTCGGCCTCACGCCATTGACGGCGGTGCAGCCGATGCTGGCTGGCACCTCTGCCAGCGTCACCGAGGCCCTCGCCGAGATCGGCCTTGCCAGCGTCGAATGGAAGCTCGACGGCATCCGCGTACAGGCTCACAAACGCGACGAAGAGGTGCGGTTGTTCAGTCGCGGTCTCAATGACATCACTGCAGGACTGCCCGGTGTGGTCGACATCGTGCGACGAGTACGGGCGAGATCCGTGGTGCTCGACGGCGAGGCGCTGGGTATCGACGAGAACGGTCAGCCGCTGATCTTTCAGGAGACCATGAGTGGACTGGCGACGACCGGCGCGTACTTCTTCGATGTACTGCACGTCGATGACGCATCGCTGATCGATGATCCGCTGCGCAGCCGGCGTTCGGTGCTGGAGGATCTGCTGCCTGCGGCGGCCCGGCTTCCGTCGATCGTCACTGCCGACGCCGACGAAGCCGAAGCCTTCGCCGCGGATGCAGTTTCGGGCGGCCATGAGGGCGTGATGGTGAAAGCGATCGAGTCGACGTACGAGGCCGGCCGGCGGGGCACGGGATGGCGCAAGGTCAAACCTGTGCACACCCTTGACCTGGTCGTGCTTGCCGCCGAATGGGGGCATGGTCGGCGGGTTGGCTGGCTCAGCAACCTACACCTCGGCGCGCGGGGTAAAGACGGCTTCGTGATGGTCGGCAAGACGTTCAAGGGGATGACCGACGAACTGTTGCGCTGGCAGACCACCGAATTGCAGACGAGGGCCATCGCGATAGAGGGCCACACCATGCATGTGCGCCCAGAGCTCGTTGTCGAGATCGCCCTCGATGGCGTGCAGCGGTCGACGCGCTACCCCGGCGGCGTCGCGCTGCGATTTGCACGCGTGCGCCGCTATCGGCCCGACAAGGCTGCGAACCAGGCGGACACCATTGAGCGGGTGCAAGCGATGCTCGGCGGCGTCCGCTGAGGGTATGGTCGCGCTCGCCATGGCGACCTTGCGCTTCAACTTCGGGACGATGGGTTCGGGTAAGAGCACCATGGCCCTGCAGATCCACCACAACCTGGCGAGCCGCCAGCTCTATGGGTTGCTGCTGACCAAGCTCGATCGGGAAGGTGCCCAGGTCACCAGCCGCCTCGGCGTTGCCGCAGAAGCCGTCGAGGTGGTTCCCGAACTCGACCTGTACAAATTGGCCGTCGACCATTGGCCGATCCACTACATGGTCTGCGACGAGGTGCAGTTCTACAGCGTGCAGCAATGCGACCAGCTCGGTCGGGCTGTCGATGATCTTGGTGTCGACGTGTTTGC
>JAYTZE010000556.1:0-3008 GCA_043742385.1 Ilumatobacteraceae bacterium | reverse complement strand
GGCGGGCTCCGACTGGGCCCGGTTGTCGTCAACGCCTTCGACGAGGGCGACGATCTGCCACTCGAGCGCGCTGCAGCCGACACGCCATTGCGCGCCGCTGCCGAGTTCCGCAACGCGCGGCGAGCCCTGCATCGACTGGAGGTCGCGCGGCTCGGTGAGGAGCTGGATCTCGAACAGATCCGCCTCCCGGTGGTGGCGTCGCAGGCACTCGATCGTGAGTCGATTGCACAACTGTCGGAACGGCTGGGAGCGCGGTCGTGAGCGAACTCGACGTGCTGATCGAGACAGCCGAGGTCGTGGTGTGCTGCGGTTCCGGCGGGGTCGGCAAGACCACGACAGCCGCGGCGCTGGGTCTGCAGGCCGCACGCAATGGACGGCGTTGCGTCGTCGTGACGATCGATCCCGCCAAGCGCCTCGCCGACGCGTTGGGTGTGCCCGGAGGATTGACCAACGATCCGATTCAGCTGGCCACTCCCCCAGACTTTGGCGAAGGCTCGGGCGAGCTCTGGGCATTGATGCTCGACACGGCAACGACATTCGACGGGCTGGTCACCGCCAACGCCGCCAACCCAGAGCAGGCGAACAGGATCTTGACCAACTCGTTCTACCGCAACATCGCCGGCTCGCTGGGCGGCACCCAGGAGTACATGGCTGCCGAGCGCCTTCTTGCACTGCATCGCGACGAACGGTTCGACCTGGTGGTCGTCGATACGCCCCCCACCCGCAACGCCCTCGATTTCCTCGATGCGCCGCGCACATTGGCCCGCTTCCTCGACCATCCGGTGTTCAAGTTGATGATGATGCCGACTCGCCGGGGGCTGCGTGTGTTGAGCATCGCCGCTCAGCCGCTGCTGCGGTCGATCGGCAAGGTGATCGGCAGCGAGGTGTTGGCCGATGCGCTCGCGTTCTTCCAGGCCTTCGACGGGATGGAGACAGGTTTCCGCAATCGCGCCGACGAGGTAATCGAGTTGCTGCACGGCGAGACCACCCGATTCGTGCTGGTGGCCTCGCCGCGCGTCGACACCATCGACGAAGCCCGGTTCTTCGCCGAACGGCTGGTCGAGAAAGATCTGGTCGTCGGTGCGATCATCGTCAACCGGGCAACACCCGACTTCGGCAAGCCGTCTGGCAAGCGGCCACGGCGTGGCGACGACGCTGCGCTGTACGACAACCAGGCCCAGTTGCATGCACTCGCGGTCGGCGAGCACGCCCAGATTGCCCCGCTTGTGGTCGAGACCGGTCGACAACCGACGTGGGTGCCGTTGTTGCCAGGCGACGTGCACGAGTTGAAGGCGCTCGACACGATCCGCTCGCTGCTGTTCACCGGTTCAGCGACCGCACAAGCCAGCCGGTAGGGTCGACGCCGTGCACATCCTGGTCGCCACCGACGCCGATCACGTCCTCCACGACATCACCGCTGCGCTCGGCGGGCCCGATGTGTCGTTCACGGTGTGTCGCAATGGCCGCGACGTTTCCGACGTGGTCGAAAAGCGTATGCCCGACCTTGTGGTGCTCGATCTGCAGATCGGTTCGATGGGCGGCATGGCTGTGACCATGGCGCTGCGACTCGACGAGAGTGCGGGCACACTGCCGCGTGTGAAGGTACTGATGTTGCTCGATCGCCAAGCCGACGTCCACCTCGCCAAGCGCTGCGCCGCCGACGGCTACCTGGTCAAGCCGCTGAATCCGCTCAGCCTGAAGCGAGCGGCGCGAGCGATCCTCGAACCACCGTCGCCCCCGGCCGAGCCGATAGCGGCAGAAACGCCTGAGGAAGAACCCGCCACCGTCGGGTAGATTGCACGGGCACCAACGGGGTGTAGCGCAGCTTGGTTAGCGTGCCACGTTCGGGACGTGGAGGCCGGAGGTTCAAATCCTCTCACCCCGACTGAGATACTCCCGAGCTTGTTCGCGAGCGTCCTGCGCTGTCGGACGGACGCTGCAGCGTGACAAGTTGGCGAAATTTCCGGTGCGCCAACTTCTGATTTCTAAAGGCCCGAGTAGCGCGAGCATGATCCTCGAAACCTTCTAGGAATTTATTTGTCTTGAGGTTGCGAACGAATGTTCGTGGCGATAACTGGGAATTCATGGCCCAGCAACTCGTCACCGCCTTGGAGATGGCGCTGTCGGAGTGTGCCGCGGCCGACCTTTCGCTGTTCTCTGGCAGCGATGTTGCTTCGTTGGTGGTCGATCTGCGGCGTGTCGCGACCCGGCTCGAGGCCGAGATCGCCCGTGCGGTGCATGCCGCCGAACAGACCGAGGTCTGGCGTGTCGCTGGGGCGACGTCGATGGAGGCGTGGTTGGCGAATGAGACGCATGTGTCGATGCGTTCGGCACGCGATCAGGTCCGCCTGGCCGGCACCCTGGCGGCATCACCGATCGTCGCCGAGAAGATGGCCGACGGTGAACTGTCGGTCGACAACGTCCGCTTGTTGGGTGTCGTCGTGGGCCAACAGGGGTTCGCTGGGGATGCCGAACTGTTGTTGGAGATCGCCTCGGGGTCGCCACGTGATACCCGGCGAGGGTTGGAGCGGTGGCTGGCATTGACCGACACCGCCGGCGAAGCCGAACGAGAAGAAGCGTTGTGGGTGAAACGGCATCTGACCTTCACGTCGAATGGTGAGGGGATGTACGACGTCAAAGGCTTGTTGATGCCCGACGACGTCGCCGCCGTCACCGCCGCCTTGGATCACATCGCCGGCGCGGCCTACGCCGACGAGACAGGTCGCCCGCATCACACCCGCATCGCCGACGCCTTCGTCGACTTGTGCAAGGCGTACAACTCCGGGACCGTCACCGGCGGACGCGAACGACCCAAAGTATTGATGACGGTGCCGTTCGAGACCGTTGTCGAGCGCGGCGCAGCCCGCGGGGTGATCACCGGCATCGACACCACGATCTCGGGCGAAGCGGTCCGCAAGCTGTGCTGCGACGCTGAACTGAACCGGGTCGTGACCCGCGGCAAGTCAACGATCCTCGACTACGGGACCACCACACGCCTTGCGTCGGAT
>JAYTZE010000555.1:0-12040 GCA_043742385.1 Ilumatobacteraceae bacterium | reverse complement strand
CGGTGAGCATCTGGCGTCGCCGAGGGGAGCCCGACGCCAATATGAACTGAGTGATCATCCGCCGGAGAGCGCGGCGATCGCGTCGGCTTCCGGGCCGGGCGGGGTGTCGTCGTCACGTTGATCGAGATACCCATCGGGCAACGTCACATGGATCGGGCCATTGGTGTGCCCGCGCGGCAGTCGCTGACCGCCGGGCGGCAGTTCGGCGAGCGGATCGAACTCGGCCAACAGATCCTCGAGTTCGGCCAGGGTCGACACGGTGGCGAACGACCGACGCACCTCGCCGCCCACGGGGTAGCCGGTCAGGTACCACGACGCATGCTTGCGAAAATCGCGCATGGCCAGATCGGCGCCCAGATGATCGACCAGCAACGCTGCATGGGTGTGCATCACTGCGCACGCCTCGCCCAACGTGGGCGAGGCCTGCACCGGCCGACCCGTCAGCGCGTCGACCAGATCGCGGAACAACCATGGTCGGCCGAGGCAACCGCGGCCGACGACGACACCGTCGCAACCGGTCTGGCGCATCATCTCGACCGCGTCGGCGGCCTGCCAGATGTCGCCGTTGCCCAGCACCGGGATCTCGGGCACGGCGGCCTTCAACTCACCGATCGCGTTCCAATCGGCAATGCCGGCATAGTGCTGCTCGGCCGTGCGGGCGTGTAGAGCGATTGCGGCAATTCCCTCTTCGACCGCAATGCGGCCGGTCTCGATGTACGTCAGCAGTGAATCGAACAGACCCTTGCGGAACTTGATGGTCACCGGCACCTGGAATGGTGACGCCGCAGCGACGGCCTCGCGCAGAATGGCGCGCAGCAGGTTGGGCTTGGCGGGTACCGCTGCACCGCCGCCCTTGCGGGTGACCTTTGCCGCCGGGCAGCCAAAGTTGATGTCGATGTGGTCGACTCGGCCGGCATCGCACAGCTTGCGGATCGCCTCGCCCAGCGTCACCGGATCGCTGCCGTAGATCTGCAGGCTGCGCGGTTGCTCGTCGGGCGCAAATGTCATCATCCGCTCGGTCTTGGAGTTGCCATGCACCACGGCCGTGGCCATCACCATCTCGTTGACGTACACCAGACCCGGTGCGAACTCGCGGCACAACGTGCGAAACGGCGCGTTGGTGACCCCCGC
Source organism: Ilumatobacteraceae bacterium (assembly GCA_043742385.1). Lineage (GTDB taxonomy): Bacteria > Actinomycetota > Acidimicrobiia > Acidimicrobiales > Ilumatobacteraceae > JAENVT01. The sequence goes on along the minus strand of JAYTZE010000555.1, from coordinate 10,909 downwards.
CATCGGCGCCAACACCACAGGCGCAACAGGAGTGAACGAGCCGATCCTCATCCGCACCAGGCTACGAGCCCGCCCTCCGTGTTGCTGGGTTACGGCTCGAAGGTGAGGCGCAGGTTGGGGAGGGCGCCGACGTCGAGCGAGGTCGGGCCGTCGCTGCCCAGGCGATGCCAGCCGGCTGCAGCGATCATCGCCGCGTTGTCGGTGCACATCGCCCGGCTGGGCAAGAAGACGCGAATCGAGTCCTCTTCGCCGGCTGCGGCGAAGCGCTCGCGCAGCAGCGAGTTGGCTGCGACACCCCCGCCCAACACCAGACCACGCGCCCCGACCAACGCGGCCGCGCGCCGGGCCTTGGTCACGAGCACGTCGACCACCGCAGCCTGAAACGAGGCAGCGACATCGGCCGCCGACACATCGGGGTGCTTGCGCACATAGTTGACAACCGAGGTTTTCAGCCCGCTGAAACTGAAGTCGAGTCCGTCGTTGAGCATCGCCCGGGGAAACGCGATGGCGGTCGGATCCCCGCGAACGGCCTCGTGATCGATGGCCGGTCCACCGGGATATCCAAGGTCCAGAAAGCGGGCGATTTTGTCGAAGGCCTCGCCTGCTGCATCGTCGATGGTTTGGCCGAGCAGGCGGTACTGACCGTGACCGCGCATCTCGATCAGCAGGGTGTGCCCTCCGGAAACAAGCAGCACCACCAGTGGCATTTCGAGCGACTGATCCTCGAGGAACGCGGCGTAGAGATGAGCCTCCATGTGGTTGACCCCGACAAACGGAACGTGCCACGTCAGGGCCAACGCCTTGGCGGCCGAAACACCCACCAGCAGCGCACCGACCAGACCGGGCCCGATGGTGCAGGCCACGGCGTCGATTCGCTCGGGCTCGATGCCGGCTTCGACGATCGCCCTGGCCACGACGGGATTGAGCAGGTCGAGATGGGCGCGACTGGCGATCTCCGGCACGACTCCGCCGTACTGGGCGTGCAGGTCGACCTGCGTCGACACCACGCTGGAGAGCACGTCGAATCCGCCCATCACCAGCGCCGCGGCTGTCTCGTCGCAACTGGTCTCGATTCCCAGCACGACGGTCGACTCGGTGACATTCATCGCGGTGTGTCACCTGGGACCGACTCGGGGCTCAGCATCGACAGCCGCGCTGCGAACGCTTCCTCGCCGATGTCATGGCACCACATCACAATCGCATCTTCGGTGTTCTCGTAGTAACGCTGACGAACGCCTGCCGGAGCGAAGCCGAAGCTGCGATACAACGCCTGGGCGCCGGTGTTGCTGACCCGAACTTCCAACGTCATCGCCTCGCAACGGCGATGGATTGCCTCCCAAGCCAGCACAGCCAACATTCGGGTGGCCACGCCGCATCGTTGCCTGTCTGCGGCGACGGCGATGTTGGTGACGTGTGCGTCGCCCACCACGAACATCAGTCCGGCATAGCCGACAACGACCGAACCGGCGCGGGCTGCGATGTAGTAACGGTCGTCGCTACGCGCCAGATCGAGTTCGCTGAGGAAGACGTTCCGTGACCATGGCTTTGGATACGAGACCTGCTCGATCTCCATCACGTCGGCAAGATGGCGGCGACGCAACGGCTCGATCGCCAGATCTTCGCCGGGGCCTCGCCACAACAAGCGCGACAACACGCTCATCGTCCACCTCGGGTCGCCGATGTGCGTGTCGACCAGTTGATCCGGGCATCGGGAGCGCGCAGGTACAGCGGCTGAATCTCCCACGGGTTGACCCACTCTTCGCGCAAGGCACGCGCATGCGCCAACTGCACCAACGGAGCGGCGGATGGATGAGAAAGAAACTGTTCGGCAAAGTCGCAACGCACCGCCGCGGCGATCTCGTCGCGATAACGCAATGCGCCATCGCCGACGCACACGCTGTCGTGCCCACGGGCCATCAGTTCGCCGATCAGGTCGTCGACCGAGCCACAACGCGGCTGGCCAAGGCGCTGCACGCCGCCGGGAACCGGTCGATAGAACGCCGAGAACAGTTCGCCTTTGCGGGCGTCGATCACTGCCGCAACCTCCCGTCCACTGTGGCGCAGTGGAAAGGCCAGCAGATCGAGCGAACTGATCCCGATCATCGGTACTCGCAACGCCTGAGCGATGGCCTTGGCGGCTGCCAGCCCGACACGCATGCCCGTGAACAAGCCAGGACCGATGTCGACAGCGATTGCGCCGAACTCCGACATCTCGATGTCGGCTTGCTTGCACACGAATTCGATCGATGGAATCAGCGTTTCGGCATGCCGACGGCCGCGACACACCTCGAACATGGCCAGCACACCTTCGTGGCCACCAATGGCCACGCTGACCTGTTCAGTTGCTGTTTCGATCCCCAGAATCAGCATGCAAAGGCTGCCAGTCGACTCGTGAGCTCGTCCCAGCGAGCAGCCCATGTACGACCCGTCGCGCTGATCACAAGGTCGCGACCCTGCTCGTCGGCATCGTCGAACTCGATTCGCACCAGTAAATGATCGCCCAAACTCCCGGCGACAACGTCGCCCCACTCGACCAGCACGATGCCGTCCGACTCGAGCAGCTCGGCAAGAGCGAGGTCGGCAACCTCGTGCAGCGTCGTCAATCGGTAGATGTCGGCGTGATGCAACGTGATGCGGCCGGCTGGATAGCTGTGCACCAGGGTGTAGGTCGGCGAGGTAATCGGCTCAGTCACGCCGATTGCTTGTCCGAACCCTTTGGCGAAAGCGGTCTTGCCGGCACCCATCTCGCCGGCCAGCACGATGAGATCGCCACGGCGCGCCAGGCTGGCCAAGGACGCGGCGATTGCAGACGTGGTCGCCAGCGAGTCGGAACGGAGATGCAACATGACCGCCGATGATGTTAGAGGGTCACGCTGAGGTGTAGCGCCTGTCGATGCGGGCCGAGATCCCGCAGACCACCTCGTAGCCGATCGTGCCGAGTCGATCGGCCCACTCGATGGCCGTGATCGATTCGCCGCCCTGGTCCCCTATCAACACGGCTTCATCCCCAAGTGACACACCATCAGCGCCGCAATCGACCATCAGTTGGTCCATCGTGACCACCCCAACGACCGGGCGTCGGCGCCCGCCGATCAGCACCTCACCACCAACGTCGAAGTACCGGCGGGGCACGCCGTCTGCATAGCCCAACGGCAATGTGGCGACGATCGTGTTGCCGTCGAACTTGTGTCTCAAGCCGTACGAAATACGGTCGCCACTTCGTACCTGCTTGACGTGCGACACACGAGCGTGCAGCGACAGCGCCGGCCGGAGCGCCGCCGCCTGCTGGGCGAGCGCCGCACCCGGCGAGATGCCGTACACGGCGATGCCGGCACGCACCATGTCAAAGCGAGCATCAGGTAAGGCCATCGTCGCGGCAGAGTTCGCAGCGTGAACGAGTGGTGCCGACGATCCGGCCACTGCCAATGCAGTCACGACGTCGTCGAACGACTCGATCTGCACCGCGTTGAACGGGTCATCCGGATCGTCGGCAACAGCGAAATGAGTGCACACTCCGGCCAACCGCAGTGCAGGTGAATCGGCGATCGTTGCGGCCAGGCCCAACGCCTCGGCGGCGGCAGCACCGACCCGGCGCATGCCTGTGTCGATCTTCAGGTGAACGGGGTGGTCCATGCCACCGGCCGCACCGATGGCCTCCAACTGCGCATGGGAGTACACCGTGAGATCGAGTCCCAAACGGACGGCGTCAACCAACTCGGACGCCGGTTGTTCGCTGAGCACAAGAATCGGACAATCAAGTCCTGCCTCACGCAGCGCGACACCTTCTTGCACCAAAGCCACGCACAGCCCGCCGGCCCCACCACGCAGGGCGGCCTGGGCCACCGGGACGGCGCCGTGGCCGTATCCATCTGCTTTGACGACGGCCCACACTGCTGCGGGAGCGGCGAGAGAACACAGCAGTTCGACGTTGTGTTGAACTGCGTCGAGGTCGACCTCGGCCCAGGCCCAGCGGCTCACAGCAATTCGTCCAGCACCGCCGGAATCAGATCAGGCAGATCGCTGGCAACCAGGCCGTGCCGTTGACCCCGCCGACCCGACTGGCCATGCACCCATGCCGCAGCGGCCGCTGCGTGCAACGGCCGCATGCCTCCGGCCAACAACGCGCCGATGATGCCGCTGAGCACGTCGCCTGTGCCGGCTGTCGCCAGGCGGGCATCACCGGCCGTGACCACGAGTGCGTCGCCGCCGGGGTCGGCGACGATCGTCGCCGCGCCCTTCAGCAACACTGTGCAGCCGCTATCGGCTGCCAGTCGTCGAGCCGCAACCATGCGGTCGATGCCAGGCTGGCTACCTGACAGCAGTGTGTACTCGCCGTCGTGGGGAGTGATGATCGTTGGTGCCGTGCGGCGGCGCAGCAGCGAGGTCGCACCTTCAGAACTCCACCCGAGGGCGAACAATCCGTCGCCGTCGATCACGATGGGAAGTGGTGCCTCGATGACGAGCTTGCGAATACTGGTCGCAGTGTCGTCGGATCGGCCGAGCCCCGGCCCAACGACAACCGCATGAAATCGGTCGAGTGAGGCCAGCGCCGCATCGGCCCACGCCGTGCTGGGCAATGACCGTTGGACGATCTCGATTGGGGCGTCGGTCAGGGTCATGCCGGGAATCGAGAGGTGCACCATTCCGACACCCGTGCGCATCGCCGCATGAGCCACCAGTCTCGGCGCTCCAGTCATGGTCGAGCTGCCGGCCACAACTCGCAGGGCGCTCTGCCACTTGTGGGCGTACTCGTCGCGCTGCGGCCACCAGCCAAGAATGTCGGCCGCTTGCACCAGGTTGGCTCGGGCCCAACCGATGTCGAGGCCGATGTCGACCAATTCCAGCTCGCCGGCCAAGGCACTCCCTGGCGGCATGAGCAGGCCGGGCTTCAATGCCCCAAAGGTCACCGTGTGGGCCGCCGCCAACACCTCGCCGGCGATGTCGCCGGTCAGCGCGTCGACGCCGCTGGGCAGGTCGACGGCGAGTACAGGCGTCTCGCCGACGTCGGGAGGCGACCACGTACCGTGGAATCCGGTTCCGTAGGCCGCGTCGATCACCAGGTCGGAGGGCGGCAGGACCGACGGGCATGACCCGACGTCGAATACACGCACTCGCACACCCTTGGCCGCCAACTGGCGAGCCGCGACCCGACCGTCGGCCCCGTTGTTGCCCTTGCCGCACAAAACGTTGACGGTGCGGCCATACGCGCCGCCAAGCATGCGGAGCGTGGCCCATGCCACCGCCGCGCCCGCTCGCTCGATCAGCACCTCGGACGGCAGCCGCGAGGCCGCATCGATCGCAGCCATTTCCTCAGGGGTGACGATCGGCAGCATCCCGATGAGGTTACGTCTTCACGAGGCGACGACGTATGCGATGGCCACCTGGTCGGTATGAGTGATCGACAGATGCCACGTGGCGATGCCTCGCTCACTTGCCAATTGCGCGGCACGACCCGTGACGTTCAGGTGCGGTTCGCCGCTGTCGCGGCGATCGACCCACACGTCATGGAAGCCGAACGCGCCGAGGCCCAGACCCATCGCTTTCATCACGGCTTCGCGCGACGCAAACCGTGCCGCCAGTGATGGCACCGGGTCAGCCTTCGGCGCCACGTAGGCGAGTTCGTGTTCGGTGAACAGCCGTCGCTGCATCGACGGCGTTCGTTCGAGTGATCTGCGGAATCGTTCGATATCAACCGCATCGACACCGATACCACGGATCACGAGCGCCATTGATCTGCGGCCTCGGAAATCGGAGCAATCAGCAGGTCGGCAACTGGGAACTCGCCGAGCAGGTCGTCGCGGAACACCCCTTCGGTCTCAGACACCCAGTCGACGAGCCGGTCGTAGCGGTGGTCGTAGCCCTGCAGCACGCCACGCATGACGCCGGCCGGCAACCGATCGTGAAATTGCACATGCAACAAGGTGATGCCGACACACAAGCCGGCCTTGACCTCCGGCACGAAGATCACCGTGCGTTTGTCGCTGCGTCCCCGCGCCACCAGAACCTGACGCTCAGCTGCGACACGCCGCTTGGTGCCCACCAGTTGCGGGTTGCGTTCGACCCGGCTCGAAACCTGACTCGACAGGCCACCCCGATCGACGATTGCAATCTGGGCACCGACCGCAGGGTCACCATCGATGCGATAGCGGGTATACCCGACAACCGAGTGCACTGCCGGATCGAGGTCGGCCAGTACCTTGAGCGTGTGATAGCTGAGCGCGTCGCGAGCCGCACCGGCGGACAACGTCGCCTGCACCAGAGCCCGATCGAGCACGCCTTCGTCGCTGCGACTGATGCCGACGGTGACGGTCTTGGCCTGATGCTTGATTGCGTCGACGGGTCGGGTGAGCTCCTCGATCGCCCGAGTCAGTGAGGCGGTGAGATCATCGATCATCACGCCGGGCGTCGCCACCTTGCCGGTGGCTCGCTGGTAGGCCTCGAGCGGCAGGTCGTTGCGCAGGTCGGCCAGCATGGCCGACAGCCGTACCGCGGTCGACGCCTCGAGATGCCCGTCGTACAGACCAGACCGCAACCCGTCACCGAACCGCTCGGCGTGTTGGCCTATGCCGTGCCGCACGGAGCGAAGCACGTCGTCGCCGTTGTCGGAGGCGACGAGGGCCAACTCGATCACTTCCCGGGCCGCGCGAAGGGGAAGAGCCGAGGCGTCGATTGCCAACGCTGCCTCGTAGCCGAACAGATGCCCAACCATCGCCGAGAGCACGAACGCCAACGCAGAGTCGACCGCGGGTACGGTCAGTACCGCTGCTGCGGCGGAAAATCTCTCGTCGCCCTCGGTGGCCACCACGATCGCCGTCGCCTTGTGTGCTTTGTAGATCGCGACTTCTTTGGCGACGTCATCGGCCGTGCCGCCGACCAGACCGGCAGCACACACCAAGATCAGGGGCTCGCTCGAGAGGTCGATGTGCTTCTTGTCTTCAGTCACATCACAGGCGATCGACTTGTAGCACAGCTCGCTGAGCTTGATGCGCACTTCCTCGGCAGCGACCGTGTTGGGGCCACTGCCGACGATGGCCCAGTAACGCTTAGGTGGCGCGAACCGGCGAGCTGCGTCGCCGATGACATCGCGTCGTGAAAGCACGTCGAGCATTGCCTCGGGCATCTTCCGCAATGACGTCAGCAGGTCGTGCCGGCGCTGGGCAGAACCGACATTCGCCGACTCGGTGATGGCACAGGCCAGCAACACGCCGGCCGCCACTTGGGCGTAGAACGCCTTGGTCGACGCGACACTCATCTCGACGTCGCGACCATCGCTGGTGTACATCACACCATCGGCCTTGTCGGTGAGATCACTGTTGCGCCGATTGACGATTCCCAGCACCGCTGCGCCACGACTGCGCACGAGGTCGACCGTTCGATTGGTGTCGGTGGTCGTGCCGCTCTGACTGACGGCCACGACGAGCGTGTCGCTCATGTCGAGACGCATCCCGAACCCGCTGAGTTCGGTGGCGGTGATGGGGTCGATGTCGAGCTTGCCATCGGCTAGTGCGTCGAGTACGGCCGCCATGCTGCGCCCCGCGACCGCTGCGGTGCCCTGGCCGATGACCTTGATCTTGGTGATGGTGCCCTCAGCCAGCCGGGCTCGGATCTCGACGGGCAGCGCTCGCGCACCGACCGAGGCGCGACGGAGGCCGTCGACTTCGACAATCTTGCCGCGCACGGTCTTGCGGAAACTTGCCGGCGCCTCACTGATCTCCTTCAGGAGGTAGTGCGGCGAATCGCCACGATCAATGTCGCGGGTCGTGACTTGGGCGACAGCGACGTCGCTGTCGCCCAATGGCAACTCGACACCGTCGTATGCCAGCCGGCGAATGCCCTCGAGCTCACCAGCGCGAGCACCCTCGAGTACGAAGACCTGCCCGCGACTTCCGGTGGCTGAAGTCGACTCACCATCCATGCGCACGAAGCGGGCGGTCTCCTCGACCACCCCGTACGGCTCGCTCGCCACGATGTAACAATCGTCGGCCAGACCGACGTAGAGCGCCTGACCGCTGCCCCGCAGTGCCAGATACAGGTTGTTGGGGTGATCTGCCGCCGCGGCACCGATGGCCACGCTGCCTTCGAACTCGGCCACGGTGCGGCGGAACGCCTCGCCGAAATCCACCACGCCGTTGGCAACATGGCGGGCCATCACCGCTGGGATCACCTTGGCGTCGGTCGTGATGGAGTTGGCGATGCGCAGACTGTGTCGCACAGTGATGTCGGCGTGGTTGTCGACATCGCCGTTGAGCACGGCGACCATGTAGGGAGCGCCACCGGTCTGTTCGAGTTCTTCACTGTTCAGCGGGTGGCAGTTGGCTTCACTGATGATTCCGACGCTGGCCCAACGCGTGTGGCCGAGCACAGTCAGCCGGGCGTCGGGTTGCGACAGGGCGAGGCGGAGCAGGGCGTCGGCGCTGATTGCCGTGCGCAGTGCGCGGGTGTTGTCGCCGAGTTCGCCAATCTCAGCTGCAGCCTTGTAGACGAATCCCAGGCACTGACCCGCAACGCGCACGGAACCGTTCTGAAAGAGTGGGTCGCTGTTGCGTTCGGAGAGCATCCGCCGCACCACCGGATCCGACGATGACAAACCGTGGTTCCACACGAACAAGTGGAGGCCGGCAGAGTCGCGACCGCGTACTTCGAGCCGATCGAGTGCCGACAGCGCCTGCTGTACGGCCAGATAGCCGGCCACGGCCGCCAACGTGCTGTCGCGGCCTACCAAGTCCTCGACCTCGCGTGCGGTGCGAAGGCGGTCCCGACGAACAGCCCACGTCGCATCGCGGAGCTCGATCAACTCCGTCGCGATGCGCTCCTGCTGGTCCGGGTCGAGGGCCTCATCGGTTTCAATGTCGCCTTCGGTCTCGGCAGCGCGCCCATCAAGCTGGTCTAGTCGGGCAATGATCCCAACTGCCAATTCGTAGCGACCGATCAAGGCGCGAGCACCCGGAACACCTTTCAGCAAGTCGTCGCACTGACGAACTGCTGCAGCTGCGTCGATGAGGCTGCCGGCGGCCACCGCCCGATCGAGATGGGCCAGTATCTCAGCGGGCTCGGGCACCTGTCGCTGAGAGGGCCTGCTGACGATGCCGATGATGCCGCACATGGATCTCCAGGCTACCGATCGGCGTCAAATCCGATCGGTCGGGCTCTCAACCAAAGTGGGCCAGCACCACGCGCGCCAGATTGTCGGCGGTGGACTGGGCCAGAGACTGGGTTGCGGCCTCGACCATTACCCGAATCAGCGGCTCGGTGCCGCTGGGGCGTACAAGAATGCGGCCCTCACCATGCAGGAAGGCGTCGGCGGCCGCAATCTCGTCGGCCAGTTCGACGTCGACGTGCGGGTGCCGATGGGCGACTTTGACATTGACAAGCACCTGAGGATATGACGTCATCACGTTGCCAGCGAGATCTGCCAGGGTGCGACCGGTGCTGCGAGTGAATGCCGCCAGACGGAGGCCGGCCAGCACGCCGTCACCCGTGGTCGCCAGATGTCGATAGATGATGTGCCCACTTTGCTCGCCGCCGATCGCATAGTCGCCGGCATCGAGCGCTTCGAGGACGGAACGATCGCCAACCGGCGTCGTGATCACCGTGATGCCAGCGGCGGCCATCGCCTTGTGAAAGCCGAGGTTGCTCATCACCGTGACGACCACGGCATCATTCGTGAGCCCGCCCTCGTCGCGCAGCTGCAATGCGGCCAAGGCGATCATCCGGTCGCCATCGACAATGCTGCCGAGGTGATCGACCGCGATCACCCGATCACCATCTCCATCGAAGGCCAACCCGATGTCGGCGCCGTGAGCAATCACCGCTGCCGACAGCGATGCGGTGTGCGTAGCGCCGCAGCGATCGTTGATGTTGCGGCCATTTGGTTCGGCGTTGATCACAATCACGTCAGCGCCCAGCCGGCGAGCTACGTGCGGAGCGGCTTCGTACATCGCCCCGTTGGCACAGTCGAGCACGATCTGCAGTCCATGGAGCATGTTCGGTGCATTCGTGTCGACGAGATGGTCGACGTATTCGTGTACCGACGCTGAGTGAACCACTTCGGAATGCCCAGAGGGCCCCGGAGCCCGACCCAACGCCGCCTCGATCGCCCGCTCGATCTCGTCGGTCAGTTTGAGCCCGCCAGAAGCAAAGATCTTCACACCATTGTCGTGAAAGGTGTTGTGCGATGCGGTGATCATCGCCGCGGGCGCGGCGTGACGGTCCGACAGATAGGCCAGAGCGGGAGTTGGCAACACGCCGAGGCGTACCGGCTCGGCGCCGGCATCTCGTAGACCGTCGATCAACGCCTGTTCGAGGACCGGACCCGACTCGCGTGTGTCTCGACCAACCAGCCACTCGCCACGACCCAGCACCTCTGCAGCGGCACGTCCGAGTGAACCGACATAGTCGGTCGTCAGTTCGGTCAGTGCTCGACCGCGCACCCCATCTGTTCCAAAGCGAAGCTGGCCCACGGCCGAGCTTCGATCAGCGCTTGGTGTACTGCGGGGCCTTGCGGGCCTTCTTGAGGCCGTACTTCTTGCTCTCCTTGCGACGCGGGTCGCGGGTGAGCAAGCCGGCCTTCTTCAATGTGGCCCGAGCCTCGGGATCGAGCTCGACGAGCGAACGAGCGATCGCCATGCGCAAGGCGCCGGCCTGGCCGCTGATTCCGCCGCCGTGCATCGTCGCATCGATGTCGTAGTTGCCCTCGGTCTCGGTGACCCGCAGCGCCTCGGTCACGGTCATGCGCTGCATCGCCGTGGTGAAGTACGCGTCAAATGCCTTGCCGTTGATCGTGTGCGTGCCGGTGCCTGGGCGCAGGCGAGCACGGGCGACGGCTTCCTTGCGGCGGCCGGTGGTCTGGGTGAGCGGTTTGGTTGCCATGAGACTGGTTCCTTTCGCGCTCAGCGGGCCTTGGCCGCGG
>JAYTZE010000554.1:0-5932 GCA_043742385.1 Ilumatobacteraceae bacterium | reverse complement strand
CGTCCCGCTGAACCCACAGAGTCCGTCACCGGAGATCGAGCACCAGATTGCGACGGTTGGCGCCAGCGTCGTGTTGGTCGAGCCGGCTGCGGCGGCTGCGTGGAACGGCGTCGACCCCGAGGCTGTGCCATCGGTGCGTCATGTCGTTCCCACAGAACCCGGTGGGCTCGCTGCCGACGTGAGCTTCGCCGATCTCATCGCTGCCGAACCGCTCGACGCGATCGAGGTCGAACCCGACACGCTGGCCGCCTTGATGTTCACCAGCGGTACCGCCGGATCCCCCCGCGCGGCGATGCTCAGTCACGGCAATCTGTTGGCCAACATCGACCAAGGTCGGTCGGCCGTTGTGCAGATCGGCACGGACGACATCGTGTACGGCGTGCTGCCGATGTTTCACATCTTCGGCCTCAATGTGGTGCTCGGACTCAGCTTGGCCAATGGCGCCACCATCGTGCTGATCCAGCGATTCGACCCGTCGACCGCCCTCGACACAATTCGTGAACGCGGGGTCACGGTCATTCCCGGGGCTCCCCCGCTGTGGCTGACGTTCAGTCATTGCGACGATGCCCCCGCCGACAGTTTCGCCACCGTGCGCCTGGCGCTCACGGGCGCGGCAAAGATGCCCGAGGAGGCGATCCGCCGCTTGCAGCAGCGCTTTGGAATAGACCTTGCCGAGGGGTACGGCCTCACAGAGGCATCGCCGGTTGTCACCAGTTCCGCAGGGCTACCGATGAAGATCGGTTCGGTGGGCAAGGTGCTGAACGGCATCGCGGTCAGGATTGTCGACGAGTCTGGCGACGATGTGCTGCAAGGTGACGCTGGAGAGATCTGGGTGCAGGGGCCCAACGTGTTTCAGGGCTACCTCGACGATGCCGAGCAGACTGCGCGGGTGCTGACGCCCGATGGCTGGCTGCGTACCGGTGACATCGCCGTGACCGACGACGACGGATATCTCTATCTCGTCGACCGCGCCAAGGACCTCATCATCGTCAGCGGTTTCAACGTGTATCCGGCAGAGGTCGAAGAAGTGATCGCCGAACATCCGGCTGTCGTTGAAGTTGGCGTGGTCGGCGTGCCACATCCGCATACCGGTGAAGCCGTCAAAGCATGGGTTGTTGTGCGAGATGGCATGACTGTCGACGAGGACACGTTGATCTCGTGGTGCAGCGATCGCCTGGCGCGATACAAGAGCCCGGCGAAGATTCTGTTTGTCGACCAATTGCCGCGCAACGTCAGCGGCAAGTTGCTACGCCGCTCGCTGTCGTAGCGCCACCACCGGCCTCCGCGGCATCATCGATGCCACCAGGAATCCGGCAAACAGCACCACAATCCCGACCAGCAGGGTGAGCGAAAACGCCGTGTCCTTGCCGAGTCGGCCAGCCACGGTGCCGCTGGCCGACAACACGATGGTGCCAAACGCGATCAACAGGTTGCCCACCACCAGTTGCGCAGGCGAGGAGCCCGTGCGACGAACGCCCGACAGCGCCGGCTCACGCCGTCGCGCCAGCCGGTACACGCTCCACAGCGTCCCGGCGATGATCACCAGCGCGGCGACACCCGACCCGACCGCAGCGAGCACCCTGGGGGCGACGCCGAATACGTCCTTGCCGGTCGGCAGGTCGGTGCCCGCGACAGTGGTTCGAGTCGGGGCGAACAACACGACGCCGGCGCTGAGGCCGGAGAGCAGTACCAACCACCAGCGCACACGATCACCCATCGTTCGTCCGGCCACCAGATAGATAGTTCCGAGGGCCAGCCACGGCACGTTCAGCACGGCCCCGGACAGGTAGAAGACCCGGAAGGTCGCCAGGCTCCAGCCGCGGGTCTCGGCCCACCACAGCGCTCCGGCGCCGAGGGCGAACAGGGCGAGCGATACCGACCAGGCCAGATCGTGCGGACGGCGACGGCGCAGCCAACGATCGAGCGTGCACAGCGCAAAGCCGACGGCAACCAGCGTCGCAGCGGCGGCCAGGGCAGCGTCCATCGCTTCGCGACGGTACTTGGGACGGGTGGCGGGACAGAGGTGACGTGACAGAAAATCTCCACAAATGTTGTGTCGCGATGCTCTGCTGCTTTGTGAACGTGTGCACGAATGCCTAACGTTTGAGCGAGATATGGCTCCCGAACGCACTCGCCGACGCATCCCCGATGCCACCGTTGCTCGGCTCCCCGTGTACCTACGAATCCTTACCGAGCAAGGCGACGAGGGTGTCGACAGCATCTCGTCCGAGCGGCTCGCCGAATTGGGGGGCGTCAACGCCGCCAAGGTCCGCAAGGATCTCAGTTACCTGGGCAGCTACGGCACGCGCGGGGTTGGCTACGAAGTCGCCTACCTCATCTATCAGATCCGCCGCGAGCTCGGCCTCACTCACGACTGGCCGGTCGTCATCGTCGGCGCCGGCAATCTCGGCCAGGCCCTTGCCGGCTACGGCGGTTTCGGTGAACGCGGATTTCCGGTCGCCGGCATCGTCGACGTCGACGACGCCAAAGTCGGTTCGGTGCTCAGCGGAGTTCGCGTTCGCCACATCGACGAACTCCCGCAGATCGTGCAGACCAAGCGCGTCAGCATCGGCGTCGTCGCCACCCCGGCTGCTGCGGCACAAGACGCTGCGGATCGGCTCGTGCGCGCCGGCGTCACCAGCATCTTGAACTTTGCACCTGTCGTACTTGCCGTCCCGCGGGCAATCGAGGTGCGCAAGGTCGACCTGGCTGTCGAACTGCAGATCCTCAGCTATCACGAGCAACGGCGCGCCGGCGGAGCCATCCACGCGGTCGGCACCACACGACCGGCGAGCGCGTAAGCAGCGATCATGTCGATTGTCGTGATTGGTGTCAACCATCGCACTGGCCCGCTGTCATTGCTCGAACGGCTCGCTGTTCGGCCCGACGAGCAGGGCAAAGCAATCGCCGAGCTGGTATCCCGCCACAACATTCGCGAGGCGGTCGTGCTCAGTACCTGCAACCGCACCGAGATCTACGCGGTCGCCGAACGCTTCCATGGTGCATACAGCGACATTCGCGACTTCCTCTGTGATCTTGGCGGCCTCGACGCCGACCAACTGCATTCCCACCTGTACAGCCAGCATGACGACGCTGCCGTGACACACCTGTTCGAGGTCGCCGCCGGGCTCGACTCGGCCGTGCTCGGCGAAAGCGAGATCCTCGGCCAGGTTCGTGCAGCCTGGGAGTTGGCTCAACGCGAGGGTGGCGCAAAGGCGACACTCAACCTCCTGTTCCGCCACGCCATCGAGACCGGCAAGCGGGCCCGCACCGAGACATCAATCGGTCGCGGAACCGCCTCCGTCAGTCACGCTGCCGTCGAGATGGCCACAGAACGACTCGGTTCGCTCGTCGGCCGGCGCGTTCTGGTGGTCGGTGCCGGCGAAATGGGCGAGGGGATCGCCACGGCCCTGATCCACGCAGGAGCCAACAACATCGGTGTTGCCAACCGCACAGTCGCGCGCGCTGATCACCTCGCCAAGCGCATCGGCGGCGGCGTGGTTCCGTTCACCGACCTTCCGGCAGCTCTGGCCGAGGCCGACGTCTTGCTGACGTGCACCGGGGCCGGGGGCACGCTCATCGATTTCGAACTCGTCGAATCATCTCGCAGTCAATCCGTCTCGCCGCTACTGATCGTCGACATTGCGGTGCCACGCGACGTGGCCCCAGAGGTCACCCGCATCGCCAACGTGACGCTGCTCAATCTCGACCATCTACGCGACTGGGCCGAGCAAGCTTTGGTGCTACGCGCCGAGGAAGCCCACCTGGTCAACGACATCGTGTCGGTAGAAGTCGAACGGTTCGGCATCGAAGCAACCGCTCGCCAGGCGGCACCTCTCGTCGCTCAACTGCACCAGCGAGCTGAGGAGATCCGTCAATCTGAGATCGAGCGGTTCACCGCACGTCTCGCATCGCTCGACGCAGTGCAACTCGCCGCAGTCGACGCCGTGACAAGAGGAATCATCGCCAAGCTGTTGCACAACCCGACCGTCAAGCTCAAAAACGACGCCGGCACCCCTCAAGGCGAACGCAATGCAGCTACCGTCCGCGACCTGTTCGACCTCGGCTGACACTGATGTACGGCGACCGGCCGCTGCGATTGGCCACCCGCGGGAGCGCTCAGTCACGAACCCAATCGCAGTTCGTCGCCAATGCCTTGATGAGCGCTCACCCCGGGCTGCATGTCGAACTGGTCTTCGTCGAAACCTTGGGTGATCGCACCCAGCATGCCGACATTCCGCTGCATACGATCGGCGGGCAAGGCGTGTTCGTGAAGGAGGTCCAGAGCGTTGTGCTGCGCGGCGACGCCGACATGGCGGCTCATTCGGCAAAGGATCTGCCGTCAGCTGTCGCCGATGGTCTGCGCCTCGCCGCCTTCTGCCAACGTCGAGATGCACGTGACGTACTGATCGGCTCCACCATCGATGCACTGGCGACTGGAGCACACGTTGCGACCGGATCAGTCCGCCGGCGTGCGCAGCTCGCGGTGATTCGGCCCGACCTCGAATTCCTCGCACTGCGCGGCAACATCCACACCCGTCTCGGCAAAGTGCCACGCGGCGGAGCGATCGTGATGGCTGCGGCGGCACTCGAAGTACTCGGGCTGCTGAGCGAGATCAGCGAGTACCTTCCGCCGGAGACATTCGTACCAAGTCCGGGACAGGGCTGCGTTGCGGTCGAATGCCGAGCAGACGACGACAGGATGATTGACCTGCTCGGCGCCGTCGATCATGCGCCCACTCGGCGATCCGTCGAGGTCGAGCGGGCATTCCTCGCTGAACTGGGCAGCGGTTGCTCATTGCCCGTCGGCGCACACACGATCGATCGAACCCTGACAGCCTTTCTCGCCGCAGATGACCGCGGCCGGCACCTGATCGAGACCATCGAGCTACCTGACGATCACGAGGCGGCCGTCAGCCGCAGCGTCGAACTTGCTCGGTCGATGCACAGTTGGCTCCGATGAAGGCGCTCGCCGGACGCACAGTCGTCATCACCCGCGCCGCAGATCAGAGCGCGGCAACGACCGAACTCGTCACCTCGTTCGAGGCAATACCGCTCGTGATACCCATGATCGAGATCGTCGACGAGCCACGTGGAATGGCGGAGTTGGTTGCGCTCGACTTTGCCGACATCGACTGGCTGGTCGTGACGTCGCCCAACGGGGCGCTACGCGTGGCGCCGTTGCTCGGTGCTGCAGCATTGGCGCCGAAGCTTGCCGCAATCGGTTCAGCAACGGCCGCAGCGCTGCCTCGCTGCAATCTTGTCGCCGACACGCAAAGCGCTCGTGGCCTGCTCGAGGTCTTTCCACGTGGGCCCGGGCGCGTCGCGGTCGTTCAGGCTGTCGATGCGACTTCGACCCTGGTCGACGGCCTGATCGAATACCACTGGGATGTCGTCGCCATCCGCCCATACCGAGCCGTACCGACGACGCCATCGACCCAAGACCAGCTCGCAGCGCTCGCTGCCGACGCTGTGCTGTTCGCCAGCGGTTCGGCCGCTCGCGCATGGGTGCAGGTGTTCGGCAAGCGAACCCCCCCGGTGACCATCGCGATCGGCGAGCAAACTGCCGCGGACGCAGCGCTCGCCGGACTCAAGATTTCGGCAGTATCTGCCGATCATTCGATATATGGGATGTTGGTCGTCTTGAGCAGGTATCTCTCGGACGGGAACTAGCATCTACACCAGGCTGGGTCGACGGAAGTGGTAAGGGCACGATGAAGGGCACTCGGGTGATTGGACGCTGGCTGCTAGCAGCCACTGCCAGCGCGATCCTTGCCGCGCTCGGCATCACCCAGGCTGCGGCGCAAACGCGTCTACCGCTGAGCCTCGCCCAGGGCCCGACCGTCGCCGTCGAGTCGCAGGCCGGTGCGAACCCCTCGGTGTCCGGCGACGGCAAGTTCGTGGTCTTTGCCGGTCCTCCGGCAACGGATGG
>JAYTZE010000553.1:0-1378 GCA_043742385.1 Ilumatobacteraceae bacterium | reverse complement strand
CGCGCTTGGCCGCCAGCCTCGGCATGGGAGGCGGCGACCACGCGGTCATGGCGCGGCAACTGCTCGACGTGTTCGATCCTGCGCTCGTGCCGCACGTGCCATGGACCCTGACTGCCGAAGAACTCTGACACGATCGTGGAGATGTTCGACGATCTGCAGCAATTGCTCGGCTACCAGGGTGCGATCGACGAGCGCACCGGCGTGACCGTTGTTGCCCCCGATCTGCTGGTCGTACCGTGCTGGACTCCGCAGTTCTGCAGCACTGTGGTGCGTGCGGCCGAGGCTGTCGGGGCTTTCGAACCGCAACCCGACGATCCCGTTCCTGGGCACGAAGTGTCGCTGGCGGTGATCAGTTCCCGGCTGTTCGAACTGGTTCAGGAAGACTTCGGCACACGGATCTGGCCCCAGCTCCAAACCGTGTGGCCATACGTCGACTACTACGGGCTCCGCGATGCGTTCGTCATTCGCTACGCACCTGGCGAGCAGGAGTCGTTGCGGATCCATCACGACGTCGCTCAGGTGTCGGGTTCGATCAAACTCAACGAGGGGTACTCAGGGGCCGAGTTGGTGTTTGCGCGGCAGGGGTTCGACAACTCGAGCGTGGGCCTCGGCGAGATGCTGGTGTGGCCGTCGTTGGTCACCCATCCGCACGAAACCACCACGATCGGCAGTGGTGTGAAATATGCACTGACGGTGTGGTTCGAGTTGCCGTCCTTCTGAGGGCGCGATGGAGTAAAATCGTCGACGAGATGAATCGGCGCGCTGCATCCCAATCCCTGCCGATGCTGCTTCCTGCGTTAGCGCTCCTGCTGGGGTCGTGCTCCCAGAACGGTTCGCTGGTCGCAGCCCAGACCGTTCCTCCGCCGATAACACTGTCGGGCCTTCCAGCGCCGACGTCCCAAGACGTGGTCACGAGCCCGGCCACCGAGCCGGCAACGACCGTGGCAACGACCACCACTGAGCCGGCCACCACCACCGAAGCACCCACCACAACGACCGAGGCGCCGACCACCACCGCGGAGCCCACCACCACGACCACCTTGCCGTCGAATGTCGAGCTGGCGGGCGCGTCGGCAGTCCCGCTGGAAGCAGTTGGCGGGCATAGCGGCGAGGCCACAGCGGTGGTCCAGGCCAGGTTGCTGCAGCTTGGCTTCTGGAACGCCGGCGCCGACGGCGAGTACGGCTTCACGACCAAGCAGGCGGTGATGGCCTTCCAGAAGTACATCGGTCTGCCGGCCAACGGCTTGGTCGATCAGACCACTGCCGACTACTTGGCCAACTTCGTCGAGAAGGCTCACGCTTCTGCCGACACCGGCACCCTCGTCGAGATCGACAAGGCAAAGCAGCTGCTGTTCATCGTTGTCGACGGCAAGACCGT
>JAYTZE010000552.1:0-3010 GCA_043742385.1 Ilumatobacteraceae bacterium | reverse complement strand
TCGGTCGACGGGTTCTTCGAGGAGGGCGTCGCCCCTGCCGAGCTCGGCTGGGGCACCCACGAGAAGCGACTGCCCCCCAACGCGTACGTCCACCACGGCTACGGCCCGTGCAATCAGATCTGCATAGCCCGTCCGGGTATGGAGACGTGGGTCCGATCGTGGGTGCCAGCCGGCGAGATCCGCGGCATGGTCGTGCGCCATGGTGAGGCGCTGACGATCAGCGACCACCTCACGGTGTGGGGCGACGACGGCAACCCGCTGTACCGGCCTACCGTGCACTACGCCTACTGCCCCTCCGATGCAGCGATCGCCAGCGTGCTCGAACTGCGCATGCGCAATTGGCAGATGCAGTCCCGGCAGCGGATCCTGAACGACGAGATCGTCAGTGGCGGCGACGAGCTCGGCGTCTTGTTGATGGGCCATCCCTACCGGTCGTGGTGGACAGGGTCGCTGCTGTCGATCGACGAAGCGCGAGCGATCCTGCCCCACCAGAGCGCCACCACATTGCAGGTTGCCGGTTCGATCATCGCAACCGTCGCCTGGATGATCGAACATCCCAACGAGGGTGTCTGCGTGCCCGACGATCTTCCCTGGCGCGATGTGCTCAGCGTCGCTTCGCGCTACCTGGGCACCATGTACTCGGCGGCCGTCGACTGGGATCCGCTGACGACGCGCAACGATTTGTTCGCCGGATTCGCCAACGACGCCGATGCTCTCGATCGCAGCGACCCATGGCAGTTCAGCAACTTCCTCATCGCCTAGCACGTTGACAATGCCGACGATCGCGGGCAGACTGATGCCGATGTCCGCCGCTCGCACCCTCCTTCTGCTTATGTAGGGCAAGCGCCGCGTCCTTCGCGCTTGCCCATACCCCCCGCCGGTTGGCCGGGGGGTTCTTCATTTTTCAAGCCCATTCGATCGTTGCTTCCACCCCACACTTCCAGAAAGCCAGTCATGCCTCCACAACCAGCCAGCCCGAAGAAGATGAAGTTCACCAAGTACAAGCCGTTCGTGCCTGTCGTGCTCCACGATCGAACGTGGCCGAACGTGGTGATCGACAAAGCCCCGCTGTGGTGCAGTGTGGACCTTCGCGACGGGAACCAGGCACTGATCGATCCGATGGATCCTCAGCGCAAGCGCCACATGTTCGACGCGCTGGTGAAGATGGGTTTCAAGGAGATCGAGGTCGGATTCCCAGCTGCGAGCCAACCCGACTACGACTTCATCCGCCAGTTGATCGAAGAAGATCTGATCCCCGACGACGTCGAAATCCAGGTACTGGTTCAATGCCGGCCGGAGTTGATCGAGCGCACCTACGAATGCCTGCAGGGCGCTCCTCGCGCGATCGTCCATTTCTACAACTCCACGAATCCATTGCAGCGCGACGTGGTGTTCGGTCTCGATATGGATGGCATCGTCGACATCGCTGTCAACGCCGCAAAACTGTGCCGCAAGCTCGAACAAACCTTGGGGCACACCGAGATCCGCTACGAGTATTCACCAGAGAGTTTCACCCTCACCGAACCCGAGTTCGCCATCCGCATCTGCGAGGCGGTGATGGACGTGGTCGAGCCCACGCCCGACAAGCCCCTGATCTTGAACCTGCCGGCCACGATCGAGTGCTACACACCCAACGTGTACGGCGACGTGATCGAGTGGTTCGGCCGCGCCATTCGCAACCGCGATTCGGTGGTCGTCAGCCTGCACCCGCACAATGACCGTGGTTGCGCAGTGGCAGCCGCCGAGTTTGGCGTGATGGCAGGAGCAGATCGAGTCGAGGGAACGCTCTTCGGCAACGGCGAGCGCACCGGCAACGTCGACATCGTCAACCTGGCGATGAATCTGTTCAGCAACGGCGTCGATCCCGAGCTCGACATCACCGACATCGACGCGCTGCGCCGCGTTGCCGAGTACTGCAATCGCCTGCCGGTTCCTCCTCGCCATCCATACGCGGGCGACCTCGTGTACACCTCGTTCAGTGGCAGTCATCAGGATGCGATCAAGAAGGGCTTCGAGGCGCTGCCCGACGACTACGACCAATGGGGCGTGCCATACCTGCCCATCGATCCGAAGCATGTCGGCCGTTCGTACGAGGCGGTCATTCGGGTCAACTCGCAATCGGGCAAGGGTGGCGTCGCCTACATGATGAAGGCCGAGCACGGCTTCGAGTTGCCGCGACGTCTCCAGATCGAGTTCTCCAAGACCATTCAGCACATCACAGAAGACTCGGGAACCGAGATCAGTCCGGTCGTGATGTGGGAGGCGTTCCAGGAGAACTACCTCCCAGAGGAACCGCGGTTCCGACTCAACAGCCACGAGCTGCACAGTGACTCGGCCACAGGTCGAACGTCGATCACCGCCCAGCTGGTGGTAGATGATTCACCGATCACCATTGTCGGCGAGGGCAACGGCCCGATCGATGCGTTCGTTCACGCGCTTGTTGACGGCATCAACGCCCACCTGAACGTGCTCGACTACGCCGAGCATGCAATCGGTCAAGGGTCCGAGGCCAACGCGGTTGCCTATGTCGAAACGTCTGAGCCCGACGGCGGCGTGTTGTGGGGTGTCGGTGTGGATCCCAACATCATCACAGCATCGCTCCGTGCGGTATTGAACGCCCACGAACGGCATCGGTTGTAAGGTCATCGCCCATGATGCGTTGGCTACGGCGATTGTTCTGGCTCAGTGTGTTAGCAGGCGCAGGTTGCGGCGCCTACCGGGTGTGGCGACAACGACAATCGCCGCCATCGGCACCGCAGTGGCCGGCGATGTCTCACTCTGCAAGCCCGACGTCTCCGGCAACCCCGGCAACCCCGGCGTCTCCGACGGCGATCTGGGTCGCACCGGTGAATGGAACGTGCCCAGATGGCTACCCGGTGAAGGCCAACAACAATTCCGGGATCTACCACGTTCCAGGCGGGCGGTTCTATGCCCGCACTGTCGCCGAGCGGTGCTACGCCAACGCCGATGACGCCATCGCCGACGGTTATCGTGCGGCCAAGGCCTGAAC
>JAYTZE010000551.1:0-1379 GCA_043742385.1 Ilumatobacteraceae bacterium | reverse complement strand
ACGACGGGGGTCGGCAACGAGTGGGCACGTTCGACATGCTGATACGCGGTGGGACAGTGGTCGACGGCACGGGTGCACCGGCACGGGTCGCCGATGTGGCGATCATCAACGATCACATCGTCGACATTGCCCCCAACATCGTCGGCTCGGCAACCCGTGTGCTCGACGCCACCGATCGCGTGGTCACACCGGGCTTCGTCGACATCCATACCCACCTCGACGCGCAGCTGGCGTGGGACCCGATCGGCTCGAGCAGTTGCTATCACGGGATCACCAGCGTGGTCATGGGCAACTGCGGTGTTACTTTTGCGCCGTGCAAGCCCGAAGACCGCGAGGTCCTGGCGGCGATGATGGAGAGCGTCGAAGACATTCCCCGCAACGCGATCCTCGACGGGTTGGCGTGGGATTGGGTGACCTACGGCGAGTACCTCGCCAGCATGGACCGACTCCCAAAAGGTCTCAATGTCGGAGGCATGGTCGGGCACTGCGCCATGCGCCAGTATGCGATGGGCGAGCGCGGCATCGACCAGGCTCCGCCGACTCCCGACGATCTGGCGACCATGACCGACCTGCTCGCCGAGGCGTTACGCGGGGGAGCATTGGGGTTCAGTACCAGCCGCACGTTTCTTCACAAGGTGCCCGATGGACGTCCGGTGCCCGGGACCTACGCCGAACCCGACGAGCTCTTCGCGTTTGCTGATGTGCTCGGCCGGCACGGCGCCGGTGTCTTCGAGAGTGCTAGTCGCATCGGTGAGGGCGAGCGCGACGATGCCGATATCCCGGCGACACGTGCCGAGATGGCGTGGATGGGCGAGGTCAGCCGGCGCAGCGGCCGGCCGGTCAGCTTCGGCCTCACCCAGCACGACAGCCGCCCCGACCTGTTCCAGCGGGTCATCGGTTTCGCCAAGGACCAGAACGCGCTGGGCGGCACGGTGCGCCCGCAGACCACGGCGCGCAGCGTCGGCATCTTGTTCAGCATCGACACCCGCACGCCGTTCGATCGGTGCGAGTCGTGGAAGTCGCTGCGCGCCATGCGCAACGGCAAGAAGATGGTGGCGATACGCGATGCGGCGTTCCGGTCGAAGCTCATCGAAGATGCCGACCAGACCCCACCGGGCATGGATCTCGATCAGTTGTTCATCGTCAACCTGGGCGCCGAAGCCCGCTACGACCTGAACCCGAGCAGCTCGCTGGGGGCCGAGGCGCGCCGGCGCGGCATCAGTCCGGCTGCGGCATACATCGAGCTGCTGCTCGAGACCGATGGCCGGGTGGTGTGCAGCTTCCCGTTCCTGAACCAGCGTCTCGATGCGGTCGAAGAGATGCTGGATGACCCGCTGGTCACGCTCGGCCTGGCCGATGCCGGGGCGCATGTGGGGCAG
>JAYTZE010000550.1:0-1380 GCA_043742385.1 Ilumatobacteraceae bacterium | reverse complement strand
CTCGGTGCGAAGGTCGGTGCGCTGGCGGCCAACGACGATCAGCGTCGTGTCCAGCCGCAAGGGCGTGCCGGATCGGTGGGTGCTCAGTCGGCGTTCGGGCGGCGCGACATATCGCCCGAACTGATCCGATCAGTACTCGGTCATCTCGCCGATCGTGTTGCCGGGCGGCTGCGCGCCAAGCATCGAGCCGGCCGGACCATCACGGTCAGGCTTCGGTTTGCCAGCATGCGCGCAGTCACGCGGTCCCACACCGGGCCTCATCCAGTTTCGACCACGCTGACGCTGACTGAGATGGCCGAACGGCTGGTCTACAAGGCATTGTCGGATCACGTCGACGAGTATCAGATCTCGCTCCTGGCAGTCTCGGTGTCGAATCTGGTCGACCAGCCGGTGCTTCAACTCGAACTGCCAATCCTGCCCGACGAGGCCGATCGTCCTGGCTCGCGTATCGGCGCGGCACGGTGGGCGGTCGATCACAGTGTCGACGCCGTCCGCAAGCGGTTCGGCCGCTCGGCCGTCGGCTACGCCGGGGTCGTGCTGTCGCAGCACGCATCCGTGCCCGATGAGTTCCGCGAGCTCGCCGAACACGAGTGACGCTGCAACTACCTAAATCGGCGACCTGCGGCGGGATTGGTCGAATACGTTGAGGGTCGTGACGATTGAACCGGACGCGAAGAACTGGACATGGGTGTTGGAGCGGAAGTGTGACGAGTGCGGGTTCGACACCCGGTCGTTCCCTCCCGAGGAGATCGGCCGCTTGTCACGCGAAGCTGCCGAGCCCTGGCGAGCGCTGTTGGCTCACCCGCTGGTGCGCGTGCGGCCGACCGACGACTGCTGGTCGGCGTTGGAGTACGGATGTCACGTGCGTGACGTGTTTGGTCTCGGCCTGTACCGGCTGCAGCGGATGTTGCACGAGGCCGATCCAAGATTCGAGAACTGGGATCAGGACGAGACCGCGGTCACCGAACGGTATGGCCAGCAGGATCCTGTCGAAGTCACCAACGAGCTGCTCGCGGCCGCCGCCGAGTTGGCCGACGCCTACGAGACGGTTGTGTCAGACCAATGGCACCGCCGTGGACTGCGCAGCGACGGCGCGCCCTTCACTGTCGAATCGTTCGGCCGGTACTTCCTGCACGACCCGATGCACCACCTCGTCGACGTACGACGTGGACTTGCAGCATTGACCGGCGGGGCCTAAGACCAACGGAGACGTTTCCTGCGAGAAAATACTGTGTTCGGATGGGCAATCCGGCTCATTTGGGGCTCCGAATGGTTGTACAACTCTGAGGGAATGAGGGAGACTTTGCAGATCGTTTCCAACGGACGGCGCTGGGGTTCGGTTGGGGCAGTGCTCTTGGTTCTGTCGGCCTGCGGGTCGTC
>JAYTZE010000549.1:0-3015 GCA_043742385.1 Ilumatobacteraceae bacterium | reverse complement strand
CTGCAGCGGATTCACGCTCTTCGGAGGCACTTGTGCGCAGGCTAGCGATCACCATTCTCATCGCGCCCTTTGTCGGGTTGGCGGGTCTGTCGTTGTTGTCACCGTCAGTGCACGCATCAACACCCCCTTCAGTTGCGACGGACGCATCGCAACTGGCACCCGTCGACGTGCTGCAGGTCTCCGGGATCTTCGACAAGATCGTGGTGCGCTCCATCGTCGAGGCCGTCGAGCGCGCCGAAACCAACGGTTCGGAAGCGCTGATCCTGCAACTCACCAGCCGCGGTGCCGTGGTCTCCGACGATGAGATGACCGTGCTGTTGCAGCGCGTGGCCGACGCCGAGGTGCCGATTGGCATCTGGGTGGGGCCGTCGCGGTCGTCGCGCGCCTACGGGCTGCCGGCGCAGTTGATGGCGGTCGCCGATGTCACCGCCATGGTCGGCGGCAGCCGCATCGGCTACATCAGCACGCCACTGTCGGTCGACGGTGCGCCGATCAGCTTCGGCAACGCAACCGGAGATTTGGTCGACGGTTCGATGAGCTTCAACGATGCGCGCGCCGCCGGAGTGCTGAAGCTCGACACCACCGATCAGGGCGTGCCGACCGTGCGCAACATGGTGTTGGCGATGGACGGCACCACGGTCGACGGTCGCGAGGTCAATACCGTCGTGAAACAACTCAACGACAAGGGTGAAGAGCAGAACATCTCGACGGTGCCAGTCTTCAGCGGGCTCGGTCTGTTCGACGAGGTCATGCACACCGTCGCCAGTCCGCCGATGGCCTTCCTGCTGTTCGTCATCGGTCTGGCGTTGTTGATCTTCGAGTTCTTCACGGCCGGTGTCGGCATCGGCGGGGGTGTGGGCGCGGTGTGTGCGCTGCTCGGTTGCTATGGCCTCAGTGCGTTGCCGACGCGACCGGCAGCCGTCATGGTGTTGGTGTTGTCGATGCTGGCCTTCGCCATCGACGTGCAGGTCGGCATCCCCAGAACGTGGACCGGGGTCGGCATTGTGCTGTTCATCATCGGTGCGTGGTATCTGTACCGACCCGTCCCCGGTAACGATCTGCGTCTGGGATGGATCACCCTGATCGTCGCCGTGGGTGGAGTGATGCTGACGTTCATCGTCGGAATGCCATCAATGGTGCGCACGCGATTCGCGACTCCGACGATCGGGCGCGAGTGGATGATCGGACATGAGGGAACAGCGACGACGTCGATCGATCCCGAGGGCGTGGCGATGGTCAGTGGCGCTCGTTGGCGGGCGCGTACCAACCGAGCGACGCCGATCACTGCCGGCGCGGGGTTGAAGGTTGTCGCGATCGACGGTGTCACGTTGGAGGTCGAGCCGGAAGAAGGCGCCGCGCGTGACTACCGCGAGCGGCGAGCCAAACAGTAAGAGTTCGTGACTCGTGATCGTCGTCAATCAACGCACCTGGGTGCAGGG
This sequence comes from Ilumatobacteraceae bacterium, assembly GCA_043742385.1. Lineage (GTDB taxonomy): Bacteria > Actinomycetota > Acidimicrobiia > Acidimicrobiales > Ilumatobacteraceae > JAENVT01. Next base: position 1,576 of record JAYTZE010000549.1, on the reverse strand, counting down.
CCGACCAGCGGCGTACAGCATGGCGGGCGAGGGCCTGCCGGTCGTGCTGCTGCATGGGTGGGCGTTGGCGCAGCACACCTACCGCAAGGTGATCGAGGCGATCGCCGACCAGGGGTGCATGGTGATCGCCCCATCGATGCCCGGCTTCGGTGGCAGTGGCGATCTGAAGGGCGAGGCGTTTTCGATGAGCGGCTACGCGAAGTGGGTCGCCGACCTCCTCGACGTGTTGGAGATCGAGGAGCCTGCCGTGCTTGTCGGCCATTCGTTCGGCGGCGGGGTGGCGATCAAGCTCGCCCACGACATGCCGGAGCGGGTGCGGTCGCTCGTGCTGGTCAATTCGATCGGCGGGTCCGCATGGCGCAACGGGCGTACGTTGCGCAGCATCGGCGAACGGCCATTGTGGGACTGGGGGCTGCACTTCCCCAGCGATGTGTGGCCCGTGCGTCAAGCCACGCGCGTTCTACCGGTGGTGTTCGAGGACCTGGTTCCCAATCTGGTGCGCAACCCGCGCGCGATCATCCGCGTCGCCAACCTGGCCCGGCGCGCCGACCTGCGCGCCGAACTCGAGCGGCTCCGCGATCGAGGTCTGCCGATCACGATCCTGTGGGGCACCCGCGATGGCATCATCCCACGCGAGTCATTCGAGGCGCTGTGCGTTGCCTCAGGTGTCGAGGGAACGGTTGTCGAGGGATCGCACAGTTGGTTGCTCGCCGACCCGCAGCACTTCGGTGAAGTGATCACCAACGACGTGCGCGTTGCACAGGCCGCGCGTGATCTCGAACGCGGCCTCCAACACACCAAGCAACGCGGCCTCAGGCGGGTGCCGAGCCTGCGCCGGCGGAAGGCAGTCGCGGACCCGCCACCCGAAGGTCGCCGCGCCGCCGAGTGATGCCGCGCCCATCCAGTTCGTTAACCAATGGCAGCGCATACTTGCGCGAGACGCCCAGGTCGTCGCGCAGTTGTGAAACGGTGAAACCATCCGGGTGCGTGCTCAGCAAGCGCGCGGCTGCGGCGGCGACGGCGTCGATGGTCGCCGGGTGAAAGAAGATCCCGTCGCGTTCGACGATCATCCTGCGTCGCAGGAGTTCACGCAGCTCGCCCTTGTCGATGCCCACAGGGTCGGGCGGAGTGACACCACCCGCCAGTAGGGCGGCGACGAACGGATGGCCATGCAGGGGAGCACCGGCCTCAGCTCGGCGGGCGCGGCCGGCATCGATCACGACGCCGTCGATGGAACTCACGACGGCACGTTGACGGTCGTCGAGCTCGGCGATGTCGAGCCCAAGGTCTCCTGCCGCCTCGATGCGCGCCGTGACGTCGAGTTGCGTTGCCTGGAGCCAATGTGGCGAGACCACGGCCTGCCCGAGCGTTGGCTCGCGCCGCTCGCCGGTGAGCGCTTCGAGGTCGTCGACCGTCACCCAGCCGCGTTCGGCGATCACGCGATCGATCGACCGGTCGGGCGCGGCCTTCGAGGCGGGCAGCACCGGCGCGACATCGAGTACTTCACCGCCGCCGACGGTCTCGTCGCGGCCCGACTCGCGCAGCACGTATCGATCGCCGAGCATCAACGGAAGCG
>JAYTZE010000548.1:0-5941 GCA_043742385.1 Ilumatobacteraceae bacterium | reverse complement strand
GGAGACAGCAACACGCCCTTCAGTCTTCGCCTTCCTGCTGGTGCCTCGTGCCCGGGTGACAGTGCCAACGATGACTGGCGAGTCCAGAGTTTCGTCATCCCTGCCGACTTGGACCCGGGCGCGCTGACGTATGGCGCCCTTCGACCGAGAGGTGACAACCTCCATGCGCTGTACGGCGCTGATACGAGGCCGTTCATCCAAGTTCTCACGGGGCAGAACAGCGGGCCCGGCGAACCGGGCCTGATCGTCGGTGTCCCGCCACTCAGCTTCGCCGTATTCCCTGCCGGCATGCTGCCAGCAGGTCCCTATCGCATCGGGATCGCGTGCACATGGTTCGAAAAGACGGCGATGTACTGGGACACAGAACTCGTCCTGAGCGCCGATCCCGATGTTGAACCAGGTCAGTTTCGTTGGCGTGTTGCCAACGCCCCCGCAGCCGCGCTCGCCGACGATTCAAACAGCTCATGGGCCATGGTCGGTGTCGTCGCCCTCGCGTCAGCGATCGTCGCTCTCACCATCACCATCACGATCGCAACGCGTCGGCGCAACGTCCCGCAGCACCAAACCGCGCACAAGGAGCACAGATGAACATTCTCGGACCGAAGCTGCGCCGAGTTGCCTGCGCCGCAGCCGTAGTCGGCGCTGGCGTGAGCTTCGCGACGCTGCTCGCCGAGGTCGGCAACGCGCTCCCTGCGGGAACCCAGCCTGCTGGCTCGATCACCATGACCCCGGCATCGGGCGACAGTGGCACGACGTTCGCCCTGAGCTTCGCCGCGCCACCGCAGTTCTGCCCCGGTGACAACACTGCCAGCTACACCTGGGGAACGTTCCTCACCCCGATCACCAACGATCCGGCGCCGATGACATTCACCGTCTCTGGCTCGCCAATCGGTGCTCCTGCCGTCAGTACTGTGTCGTTGCGCAATCCTGCCGGAACTCAGCTTCGGGCCCTGATCCCAGGTCTCGGTGATGGTCTGATCGTCGCACCGCCTTCTGTGAGCTTCCAGAGCATTGCCTTCGCGACCCTGCCGGCCGGTGACTACTGGATCGGAATTGCCTGCGTGCTACCCGACGCCGGCGGTGTCGTGCAGAACACAAGGTTCTGGGCAAAGGCAATCACCATCACCAGTACGGCCGGTGCGGGGCCGAACAACTTCACCTTCGCCGCCGCCACGCCTCCGACGACCACCACGACCACGACCACATCGTCGACCACCACCACAACGCTGCCCGGTGCGACCACCACGACCACGACCACGACAACAGCCGGATCGAGCACCACCTCGACGACCACCACAACAGCCGGATCGAGCACCACCTCGACGACGGTGTTCCGGGCAGTGGCAAGTTCGGCCGGAGGTTCAAGCAGCTCGGGCTCCGGCTCAGGCGCGGTGCTTGCCAACACCGGGTCGTCGCCGACGAGGATTCTCGTCTGGGCGATTCTGCTCATCACGTTCGGCCGGATGGCAGTGCTGCTCGGCCGTCCGCTCAAGGTGCTGCCGGCTGTTAGGTCATGACTGCTGCCGCTGCTATGAGGTGGCCACGATCGCGACGATGGTCGCTGCCACGTCCACGACTGGACAGGCCGTGCTCTGCATCGACTGATGTCGCCCCTCCACCGTTGAGCTCTCGCATGCAGCTCGTGCGGGCCGCGCTGGTGATGGCCCTCGTCTTGTCTGTGACGCTGTTGCTCCAGCTGGTCCTGGTCAGCAGGCTGCAACAGTCGGCAGCCCAGCAACGGGCGTTCGACAGCTTCCGGGCCGATCTCGCTCGGGGCACTGCCCCGATCGGACCCACCGACGACGAAGGGCGCGAGCTCAGAGCCGGAACTCCGGTTGCGTATCTCGAGATCCCCGCCATCGGCCTCGAGCAGGTGATCGCTGAGTCGACCACCGCGGCCGTGCTGTTCACCGGTCCTGGGCACCGGCGCGACACGCCGCTGCCGGGCCAGGTCGGCGCGAGTGTCGTCTATGGTCGCCGGGCCTCGTTCGGGGGGCCGTTTGCCCGCATCGACGAGCTCACCAAGGGCGACACGATTCGGATCACCACGGGTCAAGGACAGTTCACCTACCGAGTTCTGGGTGTACGCCGCCAGGGAGATCCCGTGCCCGAAGCCCTGTCACCGGGGAAGGCGCGCTTGCTGCTGGCCACCGCCGATGGGCGGCCGTTTCTTCCCGACGGAGTGCTGCGGGTCGACGCCGACCTCGAGAGCGATGCCGTCGTCGGGCCGGCGCGGCTTGTCACGGCCGCCGACCTGCCCGCGGAAGAGCAGATCATGGCCGGCGACCCTCGAACCCTGTGGGCGCTCGCTCTGTGGCTCCAGGCGCTCATCGCTCTCGCGCTCGTAGCGGTGTGGGCCTGGCACCGCTGGGGCAAGCCACAGGCGTGGGTCGTGTTCCTGCCCCCGCTGCTTCTCGTCGGTTTGTCGGCCTCTGGTGAGGTCGCCCGTTTGTTACCGAACCTGTCGTGACCGACGCACAGTGGGCCGCAATCTTCGAGCCGGCGACATCGGGCCGCATCGGGGAACGCGCCGAGGTTGAGCTCGGCGCGTTCCCTGTCGCATCGGTGGTGCAACTCGTTGCCGGCACCGCTGACCAGCCCGACGCGGTGGTGTCGACATTGCACCCTGCCAAAGTCACCGTCACCGACAGGCGCGTTGTCGCGGTCGACGGCGTGCTGGACTGGTCGTGGCTCCTCGACGATCTCGAGGCGGTGATCCATGGTGTCGACGCTCCGTGGACGATTCTGGTTGTCCCCGGCATCGCCGACTTCGGTGTGGAAGTGCGCGTCGAGGATGTCGCCGAGTTCCGCTCGCTGTTGCCACGTCGTGGCCGACTCCAGGTGCGCCACGAGCATCCGTCGGGCACCAAATCCTCCGCACCCTGGCCAGCACCGCTGATGATCGACGCCGCCGAGCCGGCTCCGACGGTCGAGCAGCCGACGGTCGAACATCGCCAGGGCAGTGTGCAAGTTCGTGAACGACAGACGGACGCGAGTGGTGCAGCGCAAACATCGTCGCCCTCACTGCTCGCAGGGCTCGCCGCCCGCAATATCTCGGCGTGGTTCGGATCCCACCAGGTTCTTGATCGTGTCTCGCTGGAGATGGCAGCCGGCCAGGTGACGGCTCTCATCGGTCCGTCCGGATGCGGCAAGTCGACGTTCCTGCGGATTCTCAACCGTATGCACGAGATGATCGCATCGGCGGCAATGGCCGGCGAGGTCATGCTCGACGGTCACGACATCTACGACCCGGCTCGCAAACTGACCGATGCCCGCCGGGAGATCGGCATGGTGTTTCAGAAGCCGAATCCGTTCCCGGCGATGTCGATCTACGACAATGTCGTTGCCAGCCTTCGCGTCACCGGGGTGAAAGCCACGACCGACGTCAAGGACGACCTCGTCGAGTCGTGCCTGACCAAGGCGGGCCTGTGGACCGAGGTCCGTGACCGGCTCCGACAACCCGGCGGCGGGTTGTCGGGCGGTCAACAGCAGCGCCTGTGCATCGCCAGGGCGTTGGCAATCCGGCCGCGAGTGCTGTTGATGGATGAACCGTGTTCAGCACTCGACCCGACCTCGACACGCCGAATCGAGCAGACCGTGATGGAACTGGTGTCCGAGGTGACCATCGTGATCGTTACCCACAACATGCAACAAGCCGCTCGAGTGTCGGATCGCTGCGCCTTCTTCCTGGCCGAGCAGGGCACGCCGGGCGTGATCGTCGAGCACGGTCCGACCGCAGCAATGTTTGGCGCGCCGCAGGACTCGCGCACCGAAGACTACGTCAATGGTCGTTTCGGATAGCGGCCGGTTGTCCTCCAGATGAACTCCTGACGAACTCGGCTTCTGCTTCATCTGCGGGCCATGTTGCGGACACTTTGCCCTGTCACATTTCCGTGGTGGGCCGGTATCGAGCCCGCTGCCCCTAGGCCGTCTGGCCTGGTGCAAGTCTCGAAAGGAACCGACAACCAACCATGTCAACACTCAGTAAAAGGCTCGGAGCCGGGGCGATGACCATAGCGCTCGCCGCCGGCATCGTCGCTAGCTCATCCGCCCATGCCGACCCCCAGCAGTACAAAGCCTTGATCGGCTTCGGTTCCGACACCACACAAGACGTCATGAATGCCCTCGCGGGATACAGCGGCGGCAACAGCTACCCACCGGTGCAGGGATTCCAAGACGTGCAGCTCGCCTCGTGGGATGCATTCCCAGCCAACGAGTGCATCGTGACCAAGGTCGGGGCACCAACGATCCTTCGCCCGAACGGCTCGACCAACGGACGCCGAGTTCTCAGCCGTGCGTTCGGTGGCGGTACGTGGGCCGGCGGTGTCTGCGGAACTCGCGTCATGACCGGTCTCGTCGACTTTGCCCGCTCCTCAGCCGGCCCAGCGAGTGCGGGCACCGTGTTGACGTACATCCCGTTCGGTCGCGACGCTCTCAGCTTCGGGTACAACAAGCCATCGGGCTCCCCGGTCAGCACGCTCACCCCCGCGCAGCTGACGTCGCTGTTGCTCACCGGACCTCAGCTGATCAGCGGCACGGTCATCATCCCGTGCGGTATCCAGACCGGCTCCGGTACGTACGCGTCGTGGAACACCGCGCTCGGCATCTCGACGACAGCCGGCTCCGACACTGGCACAGCGTTCTGCAACACGGGCCTCGCCATCGGTGGTCTCCCCGACGCAGGTGGACGACTGCAGGAGAGCAACGGGCCCGAGTTGACGATCAAGGCCAACTCGCTGGCGACCACGTCCGACCCGATCTGTGACGGTGTGGCGGCTGGACCTGCAGTCCCGTGCACGAATGCACAGGTGATCGTCGGCTTCTCGGCCAGTCAGTTCATCGCTCGGTCCAACAACGTCGCTGCCCCCAACCCGGGTCCTGGCGTCGGTCTCGGTGCGATCAACGGCGTCGTTGCCACGAACGGTACGGCACCCTCGTTGACGCCCAACGCGACCTTCTATGCCAACGCGACCTTCGGTCGGGATGTCTACAACGTGTTGGCGACCGAAGTCGTCCAAGACATCGGCAACCAGCAGATCCAGAGCATGTTCGTGGGTCCCACGTCCGCTGTCTGCTCCGCCTCGGCAACCATCCAGACGTTTGGCTTCCTCGCGCTCGGTGCGGCCTGTGGCAGCACGACCCTCACCGGCCCGTTCGTTGCATGACGTCCAGCCACACCCACATCTCCTCAAACCCGAACTCCAATCGAAAGGACCAACTCACATGAAATACAACGTCAAGAGGCTCACAGGAGCCATCGCGTGGATGGCAGCGCTGGCCGTCATCGCCCCCCTCGTTCCGCTCGGAGGAAGTGCTCAGGCACTGCCAACGGGCACCCCGGCAGCGGGTGCGATCAACCTGACGCCATCGTCGGGTGACAGCAGTACGCCGTTCGCGATCGCGTTCGCCACCCCGCCGCAGAGCTGCCCCGGTGACAACACCGCCGGCTACACCTGGGGGACGTTCCTCACCCCGCTCGCCAACGACCCGGCGCCGATCACGTACACGGCCAGTGGCTCACCAATCGGTGTTCCTGCCGCCAGCACCGTGTCGCTGCGCAACCCTGCGGGCACCCAGCTCCGCGGCATCGCCCCGGGCCTCGGTGACGGCCTTGTCGTTGCCCCTGGGTCAGTGAGCTTCCAGAGCGTCGCGTTCGCGACGTTGCCTGCCGGCGCGTACAACGTTGGTATCGCCTGCGTTCTACCGGACGGCGCTGCCATCCCGCAGACCGCCAGGTTCTGGTCGACGACGCTGACCATCACCTCCTCGGCGGGTGCTGGACCGAACAACTTCACATGGTCGGTCGGCACCGTGCCGGCGGCACCCGCCATCACGACGGTCACCCCCGGCAACGGCACCCTCGCCGTGGCGTTCACCCACGCCGCGTCGACACCGCCGACCACCGGTTACACGGTGTCGGCACTACCGCCTTCGGGACCCG
>JAYTZE010000547.1:0-1384 GCA_043742385.1 Ilumatobacteraceae bacterium | reverse complement strand
ATCCTCGACGCCGGCGAGGTGTTCAGCGCCGGCACGCGCCCGAGCGCTCTCCAGTGCGAGGTGCAGGGCCTCGGCACGAGCACCCCAGCGCGACGCGTCGTCGGCTGCCGCTTGACGAGCTTCGGTGGCCAGCTCATGAGCACTTTCAGCCGCGATTCGGCGTGCCTCGGCCGATTCGAGATCGGCGACCAACCTTGCCTCGATGCCCTGCGCGTGCTCGCATTCGACGCGCAGCCGCTCGGCGTCGGCATCAAGGCGAATGATCCGCTCACGCAACGAATCGAACCGCGAGTGCAGACGTTGCAACTCGCCTTCGGCTCGGTCGGCGCTGCCGCGCAGCGACCGCAATTCGCCACGAACCTCGGCAGCAGCGCTCGCCGCCGAGCTGCCCGTGACCACATCGTCGATCGTGAGCAGCGCCTGTTGACGTTCGGCACCGAACGCTTCCTCCTCGGACGTCAGCTGCTCCGACTCTGGGTCAAGTAGGCGGAGATCATCCGCGACGCGCAGCAGCTCCACACGCAAGGTGTTGGCGTCGGCCTCGAGGCTGGCAACCACACCAGAGTCCATCAATTGGCCCCGATCACGTTCCATCGAGCGTCGACGTTCGACGAGCACTGCGGCGATGCCCCTGGCTCGTTCGCGCAACTGCTCGACTCGCACCATCTCGTCGGACAGGTCAAGGTCACCTCGTGCTGTGAGCTCTGCCTCGGCCGCCATCACGCTGATGTCGAGCGCCGCCAACTCGGCGCGCAACTCCTGCTCGCCGGCATGCAACGTGACTCTCTCCCCAGCGAGCGATGTCAGGCGGGTGCGTAGCGACGCGATCTCCCGGCCGCGCAGAAAGATCTGAAGTGCGCTGAGCTCGGCCACCAGATCACCGTGTCGACGGGCCGCGTCGGCCTGACGTTCGAGCGGTCGCAGCTGACGACGAACCTCGCGTAGTAGATCCTGAACTCGCAACAAGCTTGCCTCGGTGGCGTCGAGGCGGCGCTCAGCGCGTTCTTTGCGGCGGCGAAACTTCAACACGCCGGCTGCCTCCTCGATGATCGACCGGCGCTCTTCGGGTCGGGCGTTCAACACCGAGTCGATCTGCCCCTGACTCACAATCACGTGCTGCTGCCGCCCGACGCCGGCGTCGCTCAGTAGTTCCTGCACGTCGAGCAGGCGACAGTTGACTCCGTTGATCGAGTACTCGCTCTCGCCGGTGCGAAACAAGATTCGTGCCACGGTGACCTCGGTGAACTCAATCGGCAGCAAGCCGGCGGAGTTGTCGATGGTCAATGTCACCTCGGCACGGCCCAGGGCTGGTCGCTTGGCTGTGCCGGCAAAGATCACGTCGTCCATCTTCTGGCTACGCACCGCGCTGGGCGCCTGCGCGCCG
>JAYTZE010000546.1:0-1384 GCA_043742385.1 Ilumatobacteraceae bacterium | reverse complement strand
AGCGCCAAACCGACGCTGCCATCTTCGAACTCGAGCAGTTCGTTGACGCCGCAATCGGGGAGGCCGCTGACGCGGGCAATACCGTCGCCAACCTCGGTCACACGCCCGACGGTGCGGGCCTCGAGCGAGGGCTCGAAGCCCTCCAAGTTCTTCTTCAGTGCGGCGGCGATGTCGCCGGCGCTCAGCGTGAGTTCTGCCATGGGTTTCTCATGTCTCCGTGTGGTGTCCTGCCTAGAGGCGGGACTTCAACTGCTCGATGCGGGTGCGGACGGTGCCGTCGATGACGGTGTCGCCAACGGTGGCCACGATGCCGCCCAGGACGGACGGATCGACGATCACTTTCAGATTCACTTGCTTGCCGGTGGCATTCGCCAACGCGGCTGCCAGCCGAGTTTCCTGGTCGGCCGTCAGGGCCACCGCAGTGCGAACCTCGGCAACCTCGAGGTTCTTTGCAGTGGACGCCCGAGCGACCAGCTTGTCGACGATTGCCGGCAGGTCGCGAGAACGACCAGATCCCACGACCATCGAGATGAGCTGGGTGGTGGTACCGGTGACCTTGCCGCCGAGCAGGTCCTCGACAATCGATTGCCGCTTGCTGGCCGGGATCTGCTCGTCGCTGAGTGCATTGCGAAGTTCATCGCTGCTCTCGTAGCTGCGCGCGAAACGGAACAACTCATCTTCGACCTCGTCGATCGTGCCCTCGGCGCGGGCGATCTCGAACAGGCCTCGGGCATACCCCTCGATACGTGAATCGCTCACTTGCCGACCCCCACTCCTGCGATGAAGCTCTCGATCAGCTCTTGATGCGTCGCCTCGTCGAGCGAACCGGTGACCACATGGTCAACAGCAGCGCTCGACAAGCGCGCGATCTCGGCGCGCAGTTCGTCGCCGGATCGACCGGCGGCCGCGACGATGTCGGCTGCAGCGCGTGTGTCCAGCTCGGCAAGTTCTTGTGCGAGCCGGGCCCGACCGTCTTCCAAAAGCGCAGCAGCCTGTGCGTCGGCCTCGGCGAGCAGGCGCGCACGTTCGCCGGCGATGTCCCCCTTCGCAGCGCGGATCTGTCCGGCCTCGGCATCGGCAGAGACCCGAGCCGCCTCACCGGCATCGAGTTCTGCTTGGATCTTCGCCGTACGGCCAGCCATGCCCTTCTTGATCGACGGGCCGGCAAACTTCCACAGCAAGAAGAAGACCAGCAGCGATGCCGGAACGCCGAACAGCAGCTCGTATCCCTCTGGCCAGAACTTCGACGGGGTCTGGGTGATGTCCTCGTGCTCACCTCCGGCGGCGGCAACCAACAGAACGGTTGCGAGGCTCACTTGGCACCTCCAGCCATCAGTGCGGTGACGATTCCGGTGACTGCGGCTGCATCCGGTCGGCGACCGGT
>JAYTZE010000545.1:0-3020 GCA_043742385.1 Ilumatobacteraceae bacterium | reverse complement strand
TGCTGACGTTGTATCCCCGAGCCACCGCTCGTATCGGCACGCATCGCGCTGCCTACCTGTCCCATAACGGCGGCTACCGGACAGCCCGAATAAGTTCGGCGATTGCCGCGTGGATGCTGCGACCTTCGGGTTTTCGACCTGAAGCGGCCGTTGCGGCCGTTAGAACCGGTGGCTCTCGTCAGTGCCCGTAGGTCCTCGATGGTTCCTGTCCAGTTGGCCTCGGCTTGCTCAAATGGGACGACAATCAACAGCGCTGTACGAGAACCGACGACAGCGGCCGAGTGCCGACGACCGCCTACGCCATCAACGTGTTGACATGTGTTGACAAACCGTTGACAAGCGGCAAGCAGAGAGGCCCTCTCCGCCGAGCGGGAAGGGCCTCTGACACGAGAATCCCCTTCGCGTTCGCGTGTTGGAGCGCGCGGGGTGCGGGGCGGCAGCCCCGTTCGGGCGGAGCCCGATCATGGTCGTTGTTGTTCAGGCGGCTGGGGTGAGGCTGACTTGGTGTCCGAATCGTTCAAGCTGTCGGACGAGACGGCGAGTCTGAGCGGCTTGATCGGTGCGCTGTTCGAAGTAGTCACCACCGGGTTCGAGGTAGTCGACGTTGTTGGTGAGCATCCACCAGATGCCCACGAGCATCGTGTGCGCGCCAAAGCCGATCCGACGTCGTGAACCAGACGGTACGCGGTGGTACTCAGTGGATAGCAATGGTACACAACGGACAATAGGCCGTGACAAACTTCACACCGAACACCATTGTACGAATTTCGAGGACACGTGGCCTTCCGATTGCACCAGCCTCGGGCCAGCGCGCTTCGACTGTTCTGCAACGTCCTCTTGGTGTCGTGATATCATGCCATCATGACGAAGCAGACCACCGTACGACTCCCCGACGATCTCGCCGACCAAGCCGAAACCGTCGCCCGTGTCCACGGCACCAGCGTCAACCAGTTGATCATCGACTCCCTCGCCACCGAGATCGACCGAGTGCGAGCCGACAACGACTTCATGACTCGAGCACGACGACTCCTCGAACGTGATCAAGAGATCATCGACCGTCTCGCCAAGTGACCCGATACCTCAGCCTTCGCCGAATTTCTGTGGTTGGCCGAGCAAGTCACGGGAATCGACACCACCACCCTGTCCAAGGCAAGCCGCATCGATCTTGCTGACTCTGCTCTCCATGCGCCACAGGCAGGCTTCGGCGATCAAGACTTCTATCCCGACCCGTACGACAAAGCAGCCGTCCTCACGTGCCGACTTGCATGGAACCATCCGCTCCCCGACGGCAACAAACGCGCCGCGTGGGCGTGCCTGACCCTGTTCATTGATCTCAACGACGGGCACTGGGACCCCGACCCACCCGACGTCGAGGACGCTGTGCAAACCATGCTGGCCGTCGCGGCGCGAGACGTGGACGAGGCGTGGTTCGCAACGTGGCTCCGTCAACGCGTCCGGTTCACCATCGAGTCATAAGTTGAGGAAATGATTCGGTTGGTAGGAGCTGGACGACGCCACAGCGAAGCGCCCCGCCGAGCACGTAGCACGCGAGAGCATCAGGCCGTCGGCGCTCGCTCAACGACTCCTCAGCGAGGCCAGCGAGGTCGACCCGTTCGATTCTTCGGGCCGTTCGCATCCGACTCGGTCGTCGGCCGGGACGCCGACGAGGGTCTCAACCACTGATCTGCTCCTGCATTTCTGACGATGCAGGAGCAAACCACACACCACGTTGTCCGCTCGTCTCGTTGCATATATGCTCCACGGGTGCCCGCGTCCACCATCGTCAGCGAGTCGAGGCGTTCCGCTGGGTTGTCGCGGGCCGAGCTCGCCCGGCGGGCCGGTGTCCCCCGGTCGACGGTGATGCGCATCGAAGATGGTGTGGTCGATCCGACAATCGGGATGCTGACCCGACTTCTCGGCGCGGCCCAGGCCTCACTCGAGATCTCCCACCATCCGTGCCCGACCCTATCGTTGGCGCGACTCAGCGACGCGTGCACGACGACCGCAGTGGGCGAGGTCATCGACTGGACACGTTTGCGGGCCACCATCGACGAACTGACCATCTATCCGGATGCGATCGCCTCAGCCATCGCCACGCCACCTCCGCGTTCGGGGAGTACACGCCTCGACTCGTTGCTCGCCGGCGTTGCCGAGAAGCTCGCCGACGACGCCGGCCTCGCTCGGCCGGCGTGGACCAAGCACATCCCTGCGCTTACCGAGCCGTGGGAACCGCCCGGAACACCGCGGATCGTCGCCCGCGCCCGGGCTCGCGCACCCGAGCAGTTCCTGCGCCGCAACATCTATCTCAGCGTCGCCGAGGTGTGGCGGTCAGCCCCAGGTCGAGCGACGTGAATGCACCCCTGTTCGACCGGGCTGCAATCCTCGATCACCTCACAGAGTTGAACACCGCGCTCGCCCAACAACACGCCGAGCGGGTGGACCTGCTCGTGGTCGGCGGCAGCTACCTCGCCCTACGCGGGCTACGCGCCGGCACCAGAGACATCGACACCGCCCATCACCTCGACGGAGCAGCGAAGCTGGCAATCGCTGCCGTGGCCGAACAACGTTCGCTGCCTGCGCACTGGCTCAACGACTCGGCCAGGCCGTTCCTACCGGCGGACTTCGACGAGGCACGCGCCGAGGTCGTCGCCGTGCACTCACACCTCACGGTCCGAGTTCCGAACCCGGACGACGTCTTCTTGATGAAGCTCAACGCGAGTCGCGGCGAGGGTGATCTCGCCGACCTGATCCGGCTTTGGCCAACCTGCTCATTCGAGAATGCGCGCGAGGTGGTCGGTCGATACGCAACCGCGTACCCGCATGAGGAACCCGATCCGTATCTCGAGACCTACGTAGCCGGGCAAATCATCGCGACCTCCGGCCCCCGTTGACCTGCCTACGCCGCCGAACTGGCGCGTGAGGAACTCCTCCGGCTCACGGATGATCATTGAAGATCAAGCTCGACGAGAACATCCCTGGCGGGTGGCCGGCTTCTCCATTCCCGCGACCACGACGTCGAC
>JAYTZE010000544.1:0-1387 GCA_043742385.1 Ilumatobacteraceae bacterium | reverse complement strand
GTGCCTTCGAAGATCGTGTGGATCTTGGCATCGCGGTGCCAGCGCTCGACGGGGTACTCGCGGGTGTAGCCGTATCCGCCGAGGATCTGGATGGCATCCTCGGTCACACGCACAGCGACTTCCGAGGCCTTGTACTTGCTCATCGATCCTTCGCCGTTCTTGAAACCGCCGTTGCGGGCAAGCCACGCGGCACGCCAGATCAGCAGCCGGGCGGCGTCGATCTCGACGGCCATGTTGGCCAGCTTGAAGGCAATCGCTTGGTGCATCACGATGGGCTTGCCGAACGCCTTGCGCTCCTTGGCGTAGTCGAGTGCGAACTCGTAGGCGGCGCGGGCGATACCGAGGGCCTGCGCGCCGACTGCGGGACGAGTGGCCTCGAACGTGGTCATGGCCGGCTGCTTTTCACCGCTGTGGCCCATCTCGCGGGCCCGGGCCAACTTGGCGTCGAGCTTTTCCTTGCCACCCAGTAGGCAGCTACCAGGGACTCGGCAATCGTCGAGAACGACCTCGGCCGTGTGCGAGGCGCGGATGCCGTGTTTCTTGTACTTCTGGCCCATGCTCAAGCCTTTGGTGCCGGGTGGCACAACGAACGACGCCTGCCCGCGACCCTTCAATTCGGGATCAACTGCGGCAACCACCACGTGCACGTCGGCGATTCCGCCGTTGGTGATCCACGCCTTCGTGCCGTTGAGCACCCACTCGTCGTTGGCCTCGTCGTACACGGCGCGGGTACGCAACGACGACACGTCGGAACCGGCGTCGGGCTCGCTGACGCAGAATGCGCCGAGCTGCACCTTGGTGGCATCGCCATAGCACTGCGGGATCCACTCCATGACCTGCTCGGGCGTGCCGTTGCCGCTGATGCCGGCAGCAGCCAGCGCCGACCCCATGATCGCCATGCCGATACCAGCGTCGCCCCAGAACAACTCCTCGATCGCAACCGGCAGTGTGAGGCCCGTCGGATCGCCGAAGCTGTTCATCAAGAACTCCCAGCCGTACAGACCGATTTCGGCGGCCTGCTCGACGATCGGATACGGGAATTCCTCACGTTCGTCCCATTCGTGACCGGCGGGACGGATCACATCCTCGGCGAAGTCGTGCACCCATTTCTGGATCTGCAGTTGATCTTCGTTGAGCGCAAAGTCGGCCATGTCCCACTCCCAGTCAGCAATGTTACCTGCGGGTAACTATACCGCCGGGTAACCGCCGGCTGTCAAGTCCCGGCCTCAGGATCTCGGAATCGCCAACAGGGCGGGCGCGATGGTCTCGTAGATCAATTTGGCGCCGGGTTTGTAGACGTGCACGCCGTCCCATCGGTAGCCGAGATCGGTCGAAATGGCCTCGTCGTTGCACCACGCGGCCGGACCGGCTACGAACGACACGTCGG